>JBHLSA010000150.1:0-4867 GCA_048882025.1 Candidatus Thorarchaeota archaeon
GAACAACCAATACAATGGATGTAAAGAAGGATACCGATTAGAGCTTCCGCTAATCATATTAGAAAAATGAAAAAGTAGTAGGCAGAGGATCATGCCTCGCCTATAAACCTGATTATGCAGCTTCTGTAACAAGTAGCTGCCGACCCTTATCGGTTAAGTCAAACCATACATGGTAGACTCCTCGTCGTTCATTGATGAGGCCGATTTGGGTGAGACGTTTTAGGTGGTAAGCGGCAGTGGACGTAGGAATGTTCAGGTCCTTAGCGATTTCTCGGAGGAAGGCTTTATCCTTGGAGAGTTTCCGCATGATTCTCTTCCTTGTGCTGTGTTCAAGTGCTTCAGTATTTGACAACATCTTAACCGTGTTAATTGTTTAAGTAAAGAAGTATATAAGGTTTATCATTTACGCTAATTTATAATTAAATAAATTCAGACCCAGCTAATTAGCAAAACAGGATTTGATTTTTTATATAAGGTAGTATAAAACCATTTTCATTTCATTTTATAAAATTCTAGACGATTACAAAACCTGCTAGTTAACCAAATTTTGCATTCGAAGTAATTCGTTCTAATTCTTGAACAGATTGTTCTAAGCTGTAGGATAAAGTGGAATGGATGATACAAGTAATGTGCCGATTAAAACAAAGCTATTGATGCTTTCAACCCTAAGTACAAAGTTATTCAGCCAGATCCAAGCTGGATTTTGTAATCTACACCTCCAATTCAATTAGGGAAGAACTCTCCAATGCGAACCAACACGAAGGGCGGCTGGGAACCGCCCTTCCCTATTTCATTATTTAAGAGAAATCTATCGATGTTGATCGTTTATACAGTTGAACCAGCATCCCTGGCGCTTGTTCATAGGGCGGACCTAAGGGCTGAAAGCCAAAGGTTTCAACCAGCTCCCGCATCGTGAGGTGGTCATAGAGAATGTTACAAAGGTTAGCAGGAGCTTGGAGGTGTTGCGCATAAATGATGAATTGGCGATACATTGCCCGGACTAATCCGCGATGACGATAATTAGGGTGAACAGTTTGGTGTTCACCCAGTAATCCTTCAGGTTTCATAATGGTTTTATAGAACCCAACAATCTGGCCATCAATTCGGGCACCAAAATAATGGAAATCATTACGCATTTCATCAATGACTTTTGATGCAGAGAGGATGCGTTTCTGTCTCCACACTTGGGGAATGTGAGTAGCCTTTGACCAGACTAGCTTGAGTAGGTTAGCAATTTCAGGAGCATCGGCTTCGGTTAGCTCTTCAATTTGGATTTTCTCATCTTCAGGAGGAAAATCCTTGATATCAGGTGACAAAGACATGACACGCGTTCTTGTGAACTTTAGGCATTTCAATGCTTGCCTTTCACATCGCTTTGAATAACCTGATAGGCTTCGGAAAGCGCGGTGCACCCAGTACACCGAAGACACCCGGCGCGATGAAGATGCGGGTCAAGCTGGTGTTCATAGAGCAGTTGAGCACAATCTAAATAGATATTAATAATTTCATCTAATTGGTCAACGTACTGGGGGATATGTCCTTCCAAGCGGGATCCTGGGTTGGGACGACAAGGAACTGGTACAGGAATGACACCAAGTTCAATAGTGGTTTTGAACCCTTGATGAAGCAACTCAGGAGTTTCTCCAAGACCCAATAGAATGAAAGTACTTACTTGTCCCTTCCCAAATATTCGTACAGCATTTCGCCAGGCATTGAAGTAATCAAAGAAGCTAGCATGGGCAAATTTTCCAGGGCAGAATTTCTTTCGAAGTGTATCATCGTAGATTTCAAGATGAATTCCTACTGTGTCGACACCTGCCTTTTTGAGTGCTCGAAGAGAGTCTGGCGATTCTGGGGGTTCTAGTTGCACATGAATTGGTACAGAACTGTGTTTACGAATTGTTGTAACAAAGTCAATATAATCTTGAGCACCGCGATCAGGACTGGCAGGGCTTCCCATTGTTAAAGTGAGATGCTTAGCACAATCTTCCTGGCTAGCCACATTAAAAACTTGTAGGAATTGTTCAGGCGATTTCCGGAGTACAGTATTGCCTTGTTTGAGACTGACAGGAATGCTGCAATAAAGACATTCTAAACCATGATCAAAATAATTGCAGTGTTGGATAATAGTGGTGGCTAGACAACTCTTTCCATGGAGCAAAGCAATTTTTGTCATGGGTGTACCATCAACTAGCTTCATTGCGTAAAATTGGGGGTTCGCAACAGGTGTGACCGTAAAGAGTTTCCCTTCGAAGCGAACTTGGAACTGATTTTCATTTACTGGCAGAAGCTCTAAGGCATGAAAGGAATCGACTTGCAAATTAGTCCGGACCGGCGCGTTGACTACGATGTCCTCGTTGAGAAGAAAATAACGCCCAAGCGTTGGTCCAGCACCCCCTGTACGCCCACTAGGTTCATCCGACGTAAAATGAACTCCTCTCGTAAGCATCGCGACTTTCAATCTCAGAATTTCTCGATCAGAAGGTTTGCTCGCCATCATTCTCGCCAATCAATCATACTCGGTAAGGTTGGAACCTTAAAGAGTTCGCTCTAACCACCAAAAAATGGTAGTGGAATTCTAAATGATCCCCTCCAATTGTGTAGTGAACCTTGTACACATTCAATTTTTCAAAAAAATAAGGAGAAAGGAGATCTTTTACCCCACACCAAGATCTCCCTTCACCTCTCTTTGCCTTGCAGACTAGTTGATTCGAAATGTGCCTGGGGCGTATAGCGGGGCAACGATAGGATTTTCTGGAGGTCCCAATATTTGCCATTCAATAATGCCAGCCATATGGACACGACGACCAGCCCAACCCTCAAAGTCGCCATTAGCTTCCTCGACATAACCGTTCATAAGATATCTACTGGTTTGCAGATTGGTTGTCCCTTTATCATATCCCCAGAGGAGTATATTCACCTCTTCATAAACTACTAGAATTCCGTCTTCATTGAATTCATAGTTGATTTCACCAATTACCCAAATTTCTTCGAAGAAATGAATCATTCCTCTGAATGGAGGAGTAACGAATGCTTTTCCTGATCCGATAGCAAAGAAGGCCATATCATACAATTCCCCAATGCCATCGCCATCCCCATCAATAGTAATTTTTCCTACCCAATCGGGGATTTCATCTTGGGGCCCAGGCCAAGCCAGATTATATTGTAAATCCATTGTTCCTATCAGAGGGGTTTTCGCTTGTACTGGTACAACTGCTACCAAAGTGAGTGAAAAGACTAACACTAGTAATCCGACACGTAATTTTCTCAGCTTTTTCACCTCCCTTACAGTGGCAAGACACCAATAAAACTAGAGAATGTGAAGTTCTCTGATGATGCAGCCCGCCCAGGCATTCAAGGTGCCTGGGGTTTTGCGGTTAGGTTTATGAAAACCTAGTTTTTGAGTGAATGGCAAATAGAAGTTGCAAAAATCTTAACAAAATCAAATAAAACATCAGAAATTTGCATTGTTATTTGCAAAAATTTGACTTTGAAAGGAATTTTTTAATACAAATATGTCTTAACGGCATTTATGGTAGGGAAAGGTAACATAATTCGTTACTAAGTGGTGTAAAACACTATTGATTTCCTTTCACCTGCCAGGTTCGAGGCGCTGATCATGGATTGGCTGGATAAAGCATTACTCTTTGAGCTATATGGGAACGCACGGTGCTCCTTCCAAGACCTCGCGAAGAAATACAAGCAGTCATTCAATACAATAAAGAACCGAGTCACTAAACTCGAGCAATCTGGAGTAATCGTAGAATATACGGTGGAATTGAGCCTAGAAATGTTGGGGGCAGATTGGTTATTTGTTGATATCATTACTGATGGTTCGGAGAATATGAAAACTCTTATTGAACAGGTGGGAAACCATCAGATGGTTCGTTCCTCCCAACGAACCAGCCATAGAAGATATCAGGCTTGGGCTCTTGTAACAGGAACGACTGAATTCTTTGAACTCAAATCATACCTTGAATCACTTGAAGCTGTCAATAAGGTGGAAATTCACCCCTTTGTTTACATTTGCCCTTTTGCTCCACCTCAAAGTAAAATTCGTACAAAAGGTCACAAAGTCAGTTTTATACGACAACAATTGCAGATATTAAAATGCTTGACAGAAGATATCCGATTGCCAATCGGAGAAATAGCAAAACGCGTAAATATGACACCCCGACGCGTCACAAAAATTCTACATGAATTACAGAGTAGTGGGGGGGTACATTTCATGTTGCGAATGAACTCATGCGCACTTGGTGATGTTCATCTCGAGTTGACTCTTCATTTTGATGAAACGAAAACAACAGCTAGTGAAATAATCGCGTGGATTCAAGAGCATTACTCCCTAGAATTCTGGGGCGCTGTTTCATACTTGGATGAACCAACTCTAAGAGTGAACCTAATGATTGAAGATACTACTAAGGTTGGGGAAATCACCAAGATATTCAATGAATCCTCATTTGCTGAATCTGTCGAGGACCAACTTGTAACACCCCAGTCATATGTCACAGGATATTTTCGTGATCCCAGTCAACACCGATTAGACCAACTTTTCAAAGAAGCAAGACTCTAACTAGGTATATTTACCCAATCTTTAATTAAAAAACTACACTTAAGGGATTCTTAATAAAGTGCGAGAAGCTAGAAATTATCTACAATGGTTTAGAGGTTTCACATAGTAAGGCGACTTGACCCCTATGCCCTGAATCAATTAAGTTCTACAATTCATTTGGTGGTGTGTTGGGAGTGGATCCACTGGATAAGGCATTGCTTTGGGAGTTATTTGGTAATGCTCGCATCTCCTTTCGCGAGCTTGGTTTGAAATACAAGCAATCGGTCAACACGATTAAAAATCGCATTAATAAAC
>JBHLSA010000151.1:0-4861 GCA_048882025.1 Candidatus Thorarchaeota archaeon
AACGATTAATGGGTTACCCAATAGTGATCCTAGACGTGCTTTTGTTATTTCTGATGTGTACCAACATACAGCGGATGGTCGCTTTGCTCCACACCCTTTTGCTCCGCGGACGATTCTAAAACGAAATTTAGAACGCCTAGCGGCCCAAGGTCTGGAACTTCGTGTTAAACTCGAACCGGAGTTCTATTTTTTAACTGAAGATGGCCTTCCTCTTGATGCGGCTGGGTATGCAGACATTTTTCCAGAGAACCAAGGCATGGACTTGCTACTCGAAACCGCATTAGACTTGCGGGCAGCTGGTATTGAAACCGCCTGGCTCCATTCTGAGCATGGTCAAAGCCAACAAGAAATCGAGCTGGAATTCACCGAACTCAATCGTGCAGCCGACAATTTCTCCTTATTCAAACTCTTGGTTCGTCGTCGAGCCGCTTTATATGATGTGGAAGTTAGTTTCATGCCTAAACCATTTCAAGACCAAGCAGGGAGTGGTTTACACTGTCACTTGCAACTTTGGAAAGGAAACCAAAATCTGTTCGGAAACCCTGATGGAACCCTCACAGCGACAGGGCTCCATTTTTTGGCAGGTCTTATCCATCATGCATCTGCTATTACGGCTTTAGCCAATCCCACGATTAATTCCTTTAAACGATTAGTTCCTGGATTTGAAGCCCCTGTTCATATTGTTTGGGGGTATCTGAACCGTTCAGCTCTAATTCGTATCCCACTCTTCACAAAAACGGAAAAAGCTGCTATTGAGTTCCGATCCCCTGATCCTCTCGCAAATCCCTATCTACTCTTCGCCGTTCTTCTTGGGGCGGGGATCGATGGCATTGAACGGAAGTTGCCAGCACCTGATCCAGTTGTTGAGGACGTTTACCATCTCTCACTTAAGCAATTAGCAAAACTGAAAATTAAACAACTTCCTGATACTCTCAAAGGTGCTCTACATGCACTTCAACAAGACGAAGTTATTCGAGCAGTCCTGGGTGAAGAGTTCTGTAGTTTATATCAAAAAATCCGTGAAAAAGAATGGTATCAATATACACACGGCACCATCACAGATTCTGAATGGGACTGGTATATCCATCGCTAAGTTTTAAGAACCCCAAGGTATCGTAAGATAGGCAGGGATACTGAATATGACTTTTGTAAGTGAAAGAATCGACATTTTTGCACCCTTAGAACAGGTGTTTAAATACGCGGTTAACCACCGCAACGCAACAAAATTCATTGCATCTGTAACAAGTTATGATCCAACTACTGAAGCTTTATGGGGTGTTGGGGCACGCTTTGCAATGGGCGTGCGTGTCAATGATTTCCGATTTACTCAAGAGCTTGAAGTTATAGAACTTCAAATGGGGCGTTCTCTTCATGTACGATCTATCTCGGGCCAGCCATTTCAAGATGCTAAATGGTTATTCGCACATACTTCCAAAGGAACTCAAGTAACATATGAAATCTCATACGACCTTCCTGCGATGTTTTTAGGTCGGAAATTAGACGAAAAAACGCGAAAAACATTGGATACTCAAATTCGAGCTGATGCTAAACAGACGTTAAAGAATCTTAAAGAACATTTCGAAAAGACCTAACACTTCTTGCTTGAAATAAAGTGAAGACTTTCTTTTAGGAACAGACAATATATTCATTAATTCTCTAATTATTATAAGATATGTCTATTTTTTCATTATTTTTATAAAAACACTAGTTAACATCACAAAGCAGAAGCTTTTTTGGGAAACACCACACACACCGGGCAATGCACCAGGTAAGAAGGAAACGAACAATGGCTCAATTAAATAATGGTACTAAAATTGTTTTGACTGCTTCAGAAATCGAGATGAGTCATTTTGGTGACGATCCCTTTGGAGCCTTCGCTGGATCCTTCTTACTAATTCCTAGTTTTCTCAAGCCATTCTACATGCCCAAAGAAGCAGACTTACCGAATGAACAAGCCAGGATTGCTCCTTATGGCCTCCGTAAAGTTGAAGCCTTGCTTCTTAATCATGGATTCGCAGAGTCAGATGTAGCTGTTGTCCATCCACAGAAATTGAAAAAGTTCATTGGTCCCAACACTAAGGCAATTGGGATTTCAAGTATGGATCCATTGGGCATTGCCTATGTTAGCTTAACATATTCCAACATGTTCGCTCTTGGAATGGAACCACGCAATCGTATCGAATTCCGGAACCTTTTGCGAAAATCCCCCATTGCCAAAGTACGCGATTCTGGCCAAGCTAAAGTCATCGTAGGTGGGGCTGGTGCATGGCAAGTCACCGGACCCACTGCACGCAAAACACTCGGGATTGATAGTGTAATCACTGGAGAAGTTGGGCAAGAGGTCATTGCCATCTTTCAGCAGGCTCTAAATGGTGACACAGTTCCTGCAACAGCCAGAGGGAATGTGCTTAGATCAGAAGCAGATATTCCAATAATTCGTGGTGGTTCTTTGCATGGAACTGTTGAAATCACTCGCGGTTGTGGTCGTGGTTGCCAGTTCTGTTCACCAACACAACGTCGACGTTTTTCACTGCCAATTGATCACATTATGAAAGAAGTCAAGGTTAATACTGATGCAGGAAATGATATGATCATTTTAGCCACAGAAGATCTCTTCTTGTATGGGCTGAAATCGTCGCGATTTATTCCCAACCGAAAAGCCATCCTGAACCTCATCCACCATTTGGTGCGGGCCCCGGGTGTCCGATATATTCAACCTGCTCATATTGCACTTGCGCCAGTTGTTGTTGATCCCAAATGCATTGAAGAAGCCGCAGAACTACTAGTTTCTCGAGGGCGCTATAAGCATGGTGGAAAGCCCTATGTTACGGCGGAGGCAGGTATCGAAACGGGAAGTGTTCGTCTTTTCAAACAACGGATGGCTGGAAAAACATTACCTTTTAAACCAGAAGAATGGCCTGAGGTGGTTAAACAAGCCTTAGGCATTCTCAATGATAATCGATGGTTCCCATTGACCACGTGGCTCGTTGGGTTGCCAGGTGAAGATGAAGAAGATGTGAATGCCACCCTTGAACTGTTAGACGATTTGAAGGGCATGAAATTATTCATCACACCATTATTATGGGTTCCTTTGCGGCCTTCAATTTTAAGTGAAGGTAGTCGACCTGAAATTGAGGCTTTGACAGATTTGCAATGGGAGGTCTTCACTCGGGCGTGGCAATTCAATCTTGATGTCTGGCGACCTCATGCTAATATGCGGTCATGGAAGAATTTTACTAGTAGTTTCTTGGTGCCAATCTTTGGGAGCCTTATCTATTTCCTATATGCAAAAGGGAATCCCGCTGCATCTATGGTAAAGCGTTTGCTCTTCCATTCCTTTGACAAAGCCTTTTTTGATTCAGCCTAAGAATCTTTGAAGTCAAACTAGAATGGTAAATTTAATCGATGGCTGATCCGCATATATAACAGAAATTATCATGAGTACGAATTTTATGACCGCATTGGGGGCAGAATTGTGGTGTGGCTGATAAATCGCCTGATGTTTTTTGATCTGAGGTTGTTGGAGTACGTGCAGGTGGTGTGGTCTGTTCATCATGCGGCAAACTAGTGTGTTGTGCTCGAAGTTGTTGAATTTCCGAGACTAGTCGTCGGTGGACTACGCTCCACACTGTTCGAGTATTGTTTCGGGTTCCATGAACAGGGCAATTTAACGTAAAAGTTGTAGCTACCTCCGATGAACTAACACTAGGTACGGGGGGTAATTCTCGACCACATACTGCACAACGAAACATGTGATCCGCTACAACGGTGGCCCATAAATCAAGGGCTGAATGATCTAGGGTTAGGTGGTGTCCTATTTTGTGGCGTGGGCAGGTAAGTAACGCGGTAATCTTTTCATTTGGTGCGTGATCAAGAGTCATGACAATAAAAGGTGCTCCACACGAGCATGTAAAATTCGCTTCAATTGCTGATAGAACCATTTTTTTTCACAGGAGAGGATTCATTGGATTCGGGACCCACATCGATAGCAGAACTTATCAACTTCCTCAATATTGACACCACAATTGGAGCAATATTTGATGGGTCCTACACGTCTAGATGGGGAGGAACGAGAAGATAACGGTATGGGTTTTGTTATTGAGGGTGCTGGCTGGATTACCAAAGGGATCATCCCCGTGTCACTAACGGTCGTGGACTGAATTTGTCGAGCTTGAACTGAAGGATAAATTCGAGGGTGAACTCGTGCACTTTTAAAACCAACGTCAATTGCAGGTGTCTGTGTGACATGAGGATAAAGAGGTGTCCATACCAGTCGATGTTTCTGATTAGAGTGCCCTTGAGGACAATATGCTCGGAGGCGAGAGATTCGGCTATTTTGAGAAATCACAATCAATGCTGCTGTTCGATCGCCACAGCGTTCACAACGATGAAGACGATCAGTAATTTCTGAAACCCACGATTCTAATTGAGAAAGAGGGAGGTTGATGGCTTCTGTTGTCTTATCGAGGGGACAGAAAGCTTCAACATTGACCATATGACCAGTAGACATTGCTCTATGAACCACAAGTGGGGCTCCACAAAATCGGCAGGAAAGTCGACGTGCCCATAAACTTCCTGCTGCGGTTGCTACGGTGGTAAATGGCCACCCTGTCTTCTGGCGTGCCTGTTGGATTCGTTTCCACACAGCATTGCATTCAGTACCGGCAATTAAAATCATAACACCTGATGTAATTGAAAAAATGTTGAACAAAGTTATGAATCCTACAATTATGATCAGAATGCCTGCCATCTTCAAATCGGTTGCCGCTCGTTGTGGCATTTTTGCTATAAATTGCGAAGAATGGACCGCCATAATGCATCCGAGGAGTCCAGTGAGAACCGCAATTACAGTAATCAACAG
>JBHLSA010000152.1:0-4841 GCA_048882025.1 Candidatus Thorarchaeota archaeon
GCCATTACCTTAGAATAACTTGGCCGATGGCAACCTCATGAACTTGGCTTGACGACAAGCCGGGGCTACAAGCGTAGCCCTATTTTTCTTTTTCATTAAATTAATGTGAAAAATCGAGTACCTTCACTACTTTGATCTGCGAAGAAGCGTACCTAAGTTAATTCCCACAAATCAAGAGGGAAGTAGAATGTTACCAAGGAAATGGATCATCTATTGGATTGTACATAATATCACACCCATAATTCTTATTGGACTAAAGAAAGCAGATTTAAAAGACAAGAAAAAACGGCTTTACTTTACTTTAAAAACCGGATAAACCGCTTTCAAATACGAAAATACATGAATAAAGCCATTTTACCGTTGATAATGAATTTTAAGAATTTTGAAAGCCATTTTTTTAATTCTACGAAATGTGCGGTAACAAAATTGCCAACATAATCACATAACTTAACGATTTTGTCTCTCAAGGTTGCTCTATCAAATGATTTTTTTGAGGAATAGGAAATGAATGTTACCATAATGGCGGGAGTGACAAATCACCCATTAATTAAAACCGCAGATCAAATCGCATCTAGGACAAGTCCTGAAAAGGATCGAGAGGATATCCGGCGTCTCTTATACAGTATAATTTTGTATATCAAGCGAGTTGAAACCGGTGGGTTAACACCAGAAGAACGTCAGTTTAAAGGCCATAGAAGAATCCGATTTCAGGATATTGCACCTTCACAGGATATAGCCAGTGGATTGAGGGATCGTATACGAATAATAGATGATTATCGTATAGTTACTGCATCTCGAATTTTTGAAATTTTGTTGTTTGGTTTTGAAAAAAAGGCTCAAAGACCGTTAACTAAAGATCAGGTTGATGTTCTTAGAGTCGTATCTTTAAATCCCTTGATTAATGTAACAGGTCTGAGCCATGAGTTGAAAAAATCAAGATACACTATTGGGAAAGTTCTGAGCCAGCTAGTGGATCAATATGGATTAATGCGATTTTATCATCAGAATCGAGGAAAATTAAAACTCACAACTTTTAGCCTAGTTTTTCGAACTAAGTCCTTTGAGGATTCACAACGTCTTGAATCATGGGTTCGGGAAACACAGTCCCCCTTCCTTTCAACCTTGGTATTTGACGTAGCTTACCGGAACGGGTATATCACATATGCAGTGCCTTCACAACAACGTGCCTATCGACTCTTTGAGCAACGAATTAACCAATTGAAAAACAAATATTTTGAAAAAAGTCATTTACAACGAGTTTTGGAAGTATATTGGAATATTCGATTTGATGGGTTCAATTCTCAACTTGGCCAGTGGGAGATTCCTTTGGAACTGGCAGAGATTTCTCACATAGCAGAACCTAAAGGGAACGAGAATGTGGAGATACCTTACTGTTATCATGCAGATTTACGGACTTCGTGTTTTTTTTCTCGCATCGATTTTTTGATAGCACAAATTCTCCTGAGTGCGCATCACAAGATTCATGACATAGGGCAACGGCTCTCTGAATACGGATACCACATGTCTAATGGCGCTATTCGTTTAAGGATAAATCACTTGAAAAAAGAAAGAATCTTGGTTCCAACGATTTATTTCAGTGGAGGAGGATTTGAAGAATTTATACTCCTGAGCGTGTTTTGCAATTCTGTAACCCAGAAAAAATTACAAATATTCGCCTCTCGATTTCCTCTAGCGTTTACCTATATCACTGAAGAAGGTATTGCCATTTTTCTGAAACGCCCTTCAGGTTGGAAAGATCTCATCAATAAGCTCATCCGAGAAATCTCACAACAATACGAAATCGACGATTTGATGGTTGTATACCAAGAACATAATCTTGGAAGTGGACTTAGTCCAGAATTATACCGCCGATGGAATGAAAAACGGCAGTATTGGGAATTTACTGATGAAGAAATTTAATGACACCCAGCAGGGGCATTCATCAGAATGAATGCCCCATTGAAGATCTGGGTGTAGGGTGCCTAATCACGCCCAGTGATTTTCAGGTCGACCCCCCTTGTTGACTCTGAAGGCGTGATTAATACGGTTTCTGGTGAATTAACTCCAAAATCCCGACTGAGTACTAGCAACAATAAATTGCAGATTGCAGCAAGTTGGCGAGAGGTTTCTCTTTCAGAGGATCGATTGACACTAAGATAACGTATCTTACCCACGGAATTGAACGGACCTTCATTCTCTATGAAGTCCAATTTAGAATCGGTGCTTTGAGGTTCATTTGTGGGTGATTCGTTGGTCAGCTTTCTTTCCCCCTGGAGAGCTATTGTTTACTAGTGTGCAGGTTTGGAGGAGGATAACGGGTGTGTGAAATCGTTTCCATCTCCAACAGATGCATCAATGACCAGTCCTTAAAAGAAGGCACTACAAGCAGTTTAAAGACTTTATTTGTGAAAAACAACGAGTTGCAGTCTTTAAATGGTTCAAACACGACACTACATCTTTATAACGTGTTTTGTGGGCAACAACATTCAGTTTTAACAATATTGAATTTCGCTGAAATTTAAAATTGATAAGCCTTGATGAATTTTCTACTATTTTTTCTTGTTGGCGCTTAGCTTTTTAGGGTGGCAAAGAACGTTAGTGATTGTCGGGTTTGGAATGATACACCATCAAATGGTCTTCCGGAGACGGAACCAACGAATCCTCAGTAACATTACATTAGAAGATGAACACACCCACTTTATGTCACTTCTAAGTGGTTTTGAAGCCTATTACAAACGTGTTCACAGCATAGGCGAAACCTATGAAACATCTGATTTAGGTACATCCCCAATATTCGATTATCAGACCATCCCCGTATCTGTGGAGCTTGCTTCCGAACTGGATTATCGTCTTGAACAACTAGCATCATATTATATTAAAAAAGAGTCAAGAGCGACTGATATTCTGACAAACGGATTACATATTCCATCGCCAATGACTTTTACGCGGTTACAACAGAGATATATCACGCTCTTAAACAAGCACCCAGATCATGGTATAATGAGTATAGCCAAGAAGCTTGAAGTGAGTCCACGAACCGCGAAGCGGGAGATGATCAACCTTTTCTCACAATATGGTTTTCATGTTGCAGCAAGATTAGATTATCATCAATTCGGCCTTGTCCACTATGGAGTGCGGTTTCGTGCCCAATCACTCTCGAAAGCACAAAAATTTGATTTATGGATGCATACTGAACTAATGCACGGGAAAACACTGCCTTTCCTCTTAGGTTATGGATGGGACGTCAACCAAATGGACGGTTGCTTGTTCCTTTTAGTACCTAACCAAACCTTACAGTTGCAACGAGTAAAACAAATCATAGAGGAAATCAGAAATCAATACTGCACCTCTATCGAGTATCATGAAATCACCGGATTTTATTCGAATCTGAGTTTTGACTTCTATGATCACACCTCAGCTGAATGGCAGATTGTCTCTGATTTGCTGACAGAAGGAACTCTCAAGTTCATTGAAAACCATGGCCCCCAATTTTCAGCCTTGCAGGGATTCAATTACGCAGCCTATTCGCATTCTTTCAATCAAGCCGATTGGATACTTGCCCTATGCCTTAGTGAGGGATTACTGACAAAACATGAACGCCAGGAACTCTTAGAAACGTTAGGCCTCTCACTTGCTTCTAAAACTATTTGGACCCATGAAAATCACATTAAAAAATCGAAGAAGCTTTGTCCCTATGTAACTTATAGCCGGTTAGCTTTTAATGATTTTTTATGTATTTTTCTCACTTGCGATGACTCGAGACACGAACTCTTGCATCAATTACTTTCACACCATGCCATGAGCCATATCTTTCCTACTAAAGAGGGGGCAATTCTAGTCATCGGGATCCCGACAGGCGGAGCCAGCTTTTTAAAGCATTTAACGCGCACCTTATTAACCGTCAAGGGTATTCAAAGGATAACACCAATACGACTAAAACGAGAACCGTCTTGGACCCCCCACATCCGCACCCACATTCTATGGAACCATAAAAGAACCCAATGGATCGAACCTAGAGATCAGTAAACAAGGTTTGGTTTGTAGCATAGTGTCTGTAGGTAGTAAGCTCCAAGAAGAGTAAAAAGAACCGTAGAGTAAATCTGAATTGCCAATTAGTTAGTTCCCGTACTTGACATATGTGGAATCAATGAAGACGCGTTCTTCTTCACAATTTTTTCTGTTGTGCAACAGCAGCTTTCATAAAAAAGTCCAGTATCCAAATTTTAGTATTTTAGTTGAAAATACAATGAACAAACGCGGCACAATGCTAATCTACGTGACCTTCATTTTGCTTACTACGGCGTAGTGGTGGAAGGAAACGACCCGTTCGTTGCATATATTCGCGGTATTGATCACCAAATTGGGTAATCAACATTTGTTCTTCTCTTTTCGAGATTGGATACAGCATGATAATAATGAGGAAGGCGAAGATAGTGACGAAGAGGTTAGAAATGATAAGGATTGTTGAGAGCGAGAAAAGGATGAAAACCGTGTACATAGGATGGCGAATCCGTGAATAGGGACCTACCATGATGACCATATGTTTGTCTCTAATTCTTAGCTCGGCAGCATAGTAATGTCCCAGAGTGTTGTGTATCCAGATGAGTAATGGAAGAATGCTAATACCCAAAATGACACCGAGCCAACGTATGAAGGAAGGGAAGGGTAGATAAAACCACAAGGTCCACATAGGAAAAATGAAGTAAACGATTATTGAGACAAACATCCCGAGAATTCCAACAAATAAAATTACCCCTGCCCACCCCAACTCTTGCTTTTGAATTTTTTCTTGTGTAGCCTCAGACTTCTGCCAAGCCCATCTACTTCGATAGTATATGCGA
>JBHLSA010000153.1:0-4828 GCA_048882025.1 Candidatus Thorarchaeota archaeon
GTCGACCCAGAACATTCCAATAGTCGACCTGAATTCCCTGCTCAACTTGTCCTTCAAAATCTTCTGGTTCAGGCATTGGCATTTCGAAGCTTTCGTAGCTCTCCATATCCATTAAGCCTAAAGTAGGAGGAGTGGAGTCAGTTATGTAATTAATCTGGGCCACACGTTTATCGATGACGGGTGAGTCCACTTTGGTATCTGAGGGTAAAACAATACTCTTCTTTGCCCGATCAAAAATACCCACTGCAACTATTCGTGCCTTGGAATGTCCATGCTTGCCAGATTTACTTTTTTCAATGCTAACGACCTTGCATGGCTCATCATCGATTACGAGATACCTACCGACTTTCAAGCTACCTGCTTCAATTACTTTATGCGACAATGTTTGCCACCATTTCCGAATAGACTAGTGAGGGCATTTTAAACTTTTAGGCTACTTAGCAAAAGCCCAAATAAGAGTATCTCCTGGCACCTAATTAAGTTCGCTTTAACTGAAAATAGTTAGCATTCTGAGCTAGCCCGATTCTACCCGTTAGTCTTCAATGTGCTTAGCTGGGGCTAGCCTATTTTGATGCTTCGCTCTAGTTTGCATCTCCTCTGTATTTTCTGTGAAAATAAAGTTACCAGACAACGTGATTGAGGACCCATGAACCGGATTGATAGAGATACTGTAAGCACAGTATCACCAAATGGCTCTTTTTTTGGTAAAGAATCTGAATATTTCTGTTGAATCCTACGGCGACCTGCTAGTTTTTATTCATGGGCACAAGGGAAACACTTACGGTGCTAAGGATGTCTTCTCCCAAATCTCTAATTTTTGTTATTGACACCTCTGCTATCTTTAATCGAATTCAATACACCGCAGAAGACATCCCATTAGCTACTACGCCACTAATTGAAAACGAGATGCAGCAAAAAGGTCTCAAAGATACTATTGACCTCTTAGTTGCCACGCAAAAACTGCGTATTATCACTCCATCAACGGCTTCATTAGCAAAGATCCAAAAAGTAGCCTCCCAACTTGGTGATTTACCCTATCTCTCTGAGCCCGATCAACAACTCCTCGCTCTTGCACTGGATTTGTTAGCTCAGAATTTTTCTCCCATTTTGATAACCGATGATTACTCCATCCAAAACGTAGCTCATCGACTTTCACTAGAACATAAAGGTACTAATCAACCCGGCATTCGTGAAGTCCTTACTTGGGAAACGTACTGTAGTGCCTGTGGTCATAAAGCCCCTGATTTAATAAAAGAGAAAGCCTGTCCAATCTGTGGAACTGCCCTAACACGTCGTGCTATCCGAAAAGAACGAATTTAAGTTAATTCCGTTTAGCAGTGAACAAAATTTAAGAAGCCTATGTGTATCCATCTGAACTACGTTGTCTATGACGAAGGCGAATTAATCATGAGTGAAACCAAATCCACATTCTGCTCATGCTGTGGGGGACTCGTTACTCCCCGTGAAAACTCAGTCCAATTTACGTGCCCATCGTGTGGGAATTTTACGCTTCGACGGTGCCAGAAATGCCGAGAATTTGCCAATACCTATACCTGCCCGGCATGTAATTTCCAAGGACCATAGCCTCTACTGTGATTATACAAAACTATTCTATTGAGGAGTTCTTGTTATGGGAAAAGTTCTAGCCATCATGAAAATCATGCCAGAAGATGCCAACGCACCAATCGGTGAATTACGCGAACGAATTGATCAAAGCCTTCAAGGAAAGGTAGTAATCGAAGCCTGGGAAGAAATTCCCATCTTTGGACCCCTATATGCACTTCGACTCCGATTCGTTGTCGGTGATGAAGCCGGAGGAACTGCAGCGGTCGAAGAGATTGTGAAACAGGTTTCTGGTGTCAGCGAACTTGAAATCGAAGCCGTAAGCCTAATTTAGCATATCTTCTTGCTAATTCTCTTAAGATTGCGTCTTCTGACAATTTTTTATGGGTTCGTTACCTTCCTTATTGTGGAGAACTACCGTGGCAGAAGATCAACCTCCGAAAGGAAAATCAATTTCACTACGCGTGAAAAAAGCCCATGAACGTGATGCTGGGCGGTTCATTATTCGTATTGATGCTACTACGATGGCGAAGCTTGGTGTCCAAACGGGTGACATCGTTGGTGTTAAAGGACGCAAGCAAACCGCTGGAATCGTTTGGCCTGCGTATCCTCAAGATGAAGGACAAACTATCATTCGAATGGATGGACGTATGCGTCGAAATGCAGGCGTAAGCTTAGAGGAAAACCTAACTGTGTATCAAGTTCAGGAAAAACCCGCCCTATCCGTCGTCTTAGCTCCTCTCGAAATGCGGTTTCCAGTCAAAGATTTTGATGATTTCGTGAAACAAAAACTCCTCAATTGTCCAGTCGTTAAAGATGATACTGTACATGTTTCAATTTTGGGTCGACCCGTTCGCTTCCTTGTGCGTCGTTCTCGTCCCACTGGCGTGGTTCTAATTGCCTTGAATACGCAGCTTTCCATTCTCAGTGAACCACCCAAGGAATTGGAGATTGGTGTTCCCCTAATTACCTATGAGGAAATAGGTGGTTTAAATCATGAAATTCAACGCATTCGTGAAATGGTTGAACTCCCATTGAAACATCCAGAGCTCTTCGCTAGGCTAGGAATTACGCCACCTAAGGGCGTTTTGCTTTTTGGTCCGCCAGGTTGTGGAAAGACGTTACTGGCACAAGCGGTGGCAAATGAATCTGAAGCCCATTTCATCTCGATCAATGGACCTGAGATAATGAGTAAGTTCTATGGCGAATCTGAAAAACGGCTTCGCCAACTCTTTGAAGAAGCAGAAAAAAGTGCTCCCAGCATTATTTTTATCGACGAACTCGATGCAATAGCACCAAAACGGGAAGAAGTAATCGGTGAAGTGGAACGACGTGTTGTCGCCCAATTGTTAGCCGTCATGGATGGACTTCAAAAACGAGGTCAGGTTATTGTAATCGGTGCCAGCAATCGCCCTAATGCCATAGATCCTGCTCTTCGTCGCCCTGGCCGGTTTGACCGAGAAATTGAAATTCGTGTGCCAGATAAAGAGGGACGAAATCAGATTATCCTTATTCATTCTCGGGGAATGCCACTCGAATCGGTGAATCCTCAATCTATATCTGAAATCACACATGGATTTGTAGGGGCTGATCTAGCGGCGCTTTGCCGTGAAGCAGCGATGAATGCGTTGCGACGCTATCTTCCCCGAATTAATCTCGAAGAGGATGAAATTCCCCAAGAAGTGCTTGCCGAACTTAGAGTGACAAATGATGATTTCGTTGAAGCTCTTCGCGAAATTCAACCTACCGCTATGCGGGAAGTTACCATTGAAGTTCCCAATGTCCGTTGGAATCAGGTGGGTGGACTCGATCTAATTAAACATAAACTCCAGCAAGCAGTCCAATGGCCTCTCGAAAATCCTGAATCCTTTGATCGACTCGGTGTAGAGCCACCCAGAGGCGTCCTCCTTTATGGTCCACCTGGATGCGGTAAAACAATGCTCGCTCGCGCTGTTGCCACCGAAAGCGAAGCCAACTTCATTAGCATCAAAGGACCCGAAATCCTGTCAAAATGGGTTGGTGAATCTGAAAAAGCTATACGCGAAGTCTTTCGGCGCGCACGTCATGCAGCACCAGCGATCATTTTCTTTGACGAAATCGATGCTATTGCTCCTGCCCGAGGCACAGGGGGAGGCGATTCACATGTTACAGAACGGGTCATTAGCCAGTTTCTTACTGAAATTGATGGAATCCAATCGCTAAAGGACATCGTCGTATTAGCTGCAACTAATCGACCCGACCTCCTTGATCCCGCTTTACTACGACCAGGACGCTTCGATCGACATCTTCTAGTCCCCGCCCCGGACGAAAAAGCACGCCAACAGATTTTTGAGATTTACACAAAGGGCATGCCAATCACCAAGGATGTGAAGCTTGACGAATTAGTCCGTTTGTCTGAAAACTTTGCAGGGAGTGATATTGCCGCGTGTTGTCGCGAAGCTGCGCTAGCGGCTCTTGACCAAGACATGAAAGCCCAAAAAGTATCACGTGCACATTTCCTTGCAGCAATTAAAGAGATTAATCCCACAATTACTCCAGAAATGGAAAAGGCCTATCGTACATGGGGGAAGCAAGCTCGTCAAACACGACCGAGTACTACACCATTTGCTTAAAAAACGGCTAGTCTTCTGCAATGGCAAGATATCGCCGTTCACCGAGGAGTTCGATTTTTCGCTTCGTCTTGGTAATTTGTTGAACGTGAATTTGTCCCCCAATTTCGAGTTCTAATAGTGCACGATCAAGTTCACTCAAAGTGGCAACCACACGATTGGTTTTCAATAAGCGTATCAGTTCTTTGTCAATAAGCACACCTTGGCGTTTCTCTAAGATAGCAAGGATAACATTACGAAGGGGAACTGTTCGCCAATTCAAATTTTTCAGCCTCTAATTAACTCGGACAAATAATCCTTCAAAGGATAAACAAAACATCTCAAAGGATGTCAGTTCAAGACAAGCAGGACAGTGTTTTAAAGTTTCTCCTTTAATCCATGCTTCAAAAAAGATAGAACTTTTAATAACCTATATGCAAAACACTACACAAGATCAAGTGGCGGATACTTTCCATGTCAACAGATCCCTTCGTTCGGACTCCAGCAATAATCACTGATATCAACGCTGTTACATCCAATTCTACAGGAACACGGGTTCGTGTTATGGGCTTTGTCGTGGATCATCAGGATCAGTCTGGCTTCATCCTCAGTGATGACACTGGCCCGTATGGCATCGCCAATATCATGATTTACGTAGGCAATAACATCGGCCAGGC
>JBHLSA010000154.1:0-4804 GCA_048882025.1 Candidatus Thorarchaeota archaeon
CACTAATCCAATCACCAAGAGTGTAATCGGTCAGTCTAAAATCTGCTCGTATGACACCTGCCCGAACAGCGATGATTTCAGTCTCGAAGTAATCAGTTGCATTTGTGAGTCGATTATTCCAGTTTTCACCATTAAATGCCTGTAGGGTATTTAGGTAAATGCCCATAGCATGTATGTACCATCCGATGCTTTGGGAAAGGTCTAGATCCAGATCCACACCTGGTGGTTGGCCTTCTTCTACGGTCCAAGACAGATTGAATTCATAGACTCCGGGTTCTGTAATGGGAATTTCGATTGCCTCGGAGGTATAACTATCGTTGATTTCAAAAGTAATGAAGTCATTAATCGGAAGTTGAAGAGCTGAAACTGTACTGATTGAAGAATTACGTGCTTGATTTGGAGAAAATGGGGTTGGAATCCCGCACTGAAATACCAGTAGGCTAATAACTAGTAAGCTAACTTTTAGTGTTATTTTCTTCATTTTTTATTATCTCTCTATTAGGTAGGTTCAGCTAGCGCTTCTAGCTGTAATTCAGACGATTCCCGCTGGAAGATAGAATCGTACTGCCCAAGACCTTCTACACACATGGCTATAAAAAATTGTATCGGTTTCCTCTTTCGATTTATCCGAAAGTTAAACATTCATTAATGTGGTCATTTGCTGTATCTTTGATAATCGATTTGGGAATGAAACAAAGAGGTTTTTTGGTAGGTTGGTTGCCTAAAGCCGTTCAAAAACTATTTACTTATTGGAGCTGTGGAAAAATTTTAAATAGAAAAATTTTCCTTGGAATTTTTTAATTTAGTTTATAAATTTGGGAAGGTTGCTATGATTATGAGCAAGCTCAAAACAGAATTGTCACCTAAACAACGTGAAGAACTGCTCAGAGCGTTGAAAGCTCGTTTTGAGAAAAACATGAACCGCCATGAAGGTCTTGAATGGGCTAAAGTACAAGCAAAGTTGGAAGCTAATACTGAAAAATTGTGGTCACTCAGTGAAATGGAAAGAACTGGCGGTGAACCTGATGTTGTTGGTCATGATAAAAAGACGAGCGAATACATTTTTTATGATTGTTCAGCCGAAAGTCCAAAAGGTCGTAGAAGTCTTTGTTACGACCGTGAAGCGCTGGAGGCAAGGAAATCAAATAAACCAAAAAATACTGCTATTGATATGGCAGCTGCCATGGGCATTGAGCTTCTAACGGAAGAAGAGTATCGAGAGTTGCAGAAACTTGGAACTTTCGATATGAAGACATCGAGCTGGGTGAAAACACCTTCTGATATTAGAAAACTCGGCGGCGCCATCTTTTGTGATCGTCGCTACAGTAATGTCTTTGTGTATCACAACAGTGCGTCCTCATACTACAGCGCTAGGGGGTTCCGTGGCTCGCTAAAGGTCTAGGGTTGATGATATCTGTCTTTTTCTAACGCAGGTTTTACGTTATGCCTTGGTGCCTTTTACCGTGTTCGCGAAGCAACAAGGTTTTAGTTTGAAATGGTCGAAGTCTATAAGTTATTTTTGAAATATGTTCCGGATGGTAGCTATCAGACAGTAACTAATATTTAGTATCCTAGCTTTTGATCGAAAGGCATGTCATCTAGTATCAAAGATACATCTGCAAAAGGCGTGAAGCAGTGCCTGAATTGAGGTTGTACATTTTTGATCTTGAAGGATTTTCCATAGATTATGCTGGCAGAAAGTTAAATGCCTGACCATAAGCCAGGTTGATAAGTTGGCAGTTAGTGAGTTGTGAGGCATAGATAGTAATCCAATCGATATTTGCTCCATCTACATAATGTATTGGTACGAAATAGCGTGGTTGGATGACATCAAGGGCATCGACTATTTCATCTTCTGCCATCGTCTGACATCCAGGGCCCAATGGTAACATGGCTACATCAATGGATCCTGTAAGTTGTGCATATTGGAGGATGTTTTTCGAATCACCTGCATGGAAGAAACTGACTCCTCCAATAGTAATGATGTAACTGGTGTAATTTGCTTCGATCGGGTGGGTAGCAGGCACTCCTCCAACAGAGAATGTGTACATATAAAATGCGGTGATATGAACTGGTCCAACTTGAAGTTCATCGAGCGGATTCACACCCATACCTCCATGCACAGTAATCGCTGTACTCATGTTAGCGGGGAACACATTAACGGTTCCTTCCTTTTGTAGCATATTAATCACAATGTCTTGATAATGATCTCCATGTGGATGAGTGACAAGAATAAGGTCTGCAGGTAACGCCTGATAGCTGTCTGGAAGATCAACCGGGTCCACATATACCCGAAAACCCTGCGCTTCAATCATTACTCCGGCATTCGCTAATAAGGTAAAGTGAACCGAGTTGGCATTAACCATAGATAATCCTAATACTGGTAAGCCTATTGCTAGGGATGCAATTATGACAACACCAACGATAATCTTTGTACGTTTTGTAAGACTCATGCATGAGGGCTAACCTATTCTCTAATATAATTGATGAGTTTCTGGCAGGTTCGGAAAATGGTATTAGGCGATTATGGAGGGTGATATCCCCGAACCAGTTGGTTCGGATTTGTGCAATACAGAATGATAATGGAATTTTAAGTTTCAACCTTTTTTCATACTCGGATTTCAAGGTATTAGTGGGAATGATCGTGTTTCTTTACGAAGCTTAAACATTAATTGTGGGGCCCAATTGGTTTGGATTACCACTTTTGGGTCTTTATGATTTTTTTATATCGCCGTCTTCTGAACCAGATTAAGATGTATCTATGAAAAGAGAAACGTGTAATGCTCAGTTTCGATACATAATCATGTTCAATTAGTCAACAGATCAAATCTTTCGTAACGGTTGCCTAATTACCGTTCGAAACTTTTCTGGAGCGGTTTTTCTAGGATCACTCAAATAGATTTCGTGGTGTTTACCTCGTAGTACATAACCTTGGTCAGCTGCATATTGGTGCATAGTTTCGATGACTGGCCCTTCTTCTGAGAATGGACCAATGTGCAATACTTGAACAGACATCCCTTCATGATAGGTTTCGAATCGCATCTTTGAGAGTGCAACAGGATTCTTTTTTTCTCGCACGGTTTTCAGAGCTTCGTTGTAGAGATCTTGAGTTACTTCGGGTGGTTGCATAATCATGGAGGTCCACAGCCATTCTTCTTTTCGGCTGCTATTGAGAAATGCCTCCATGTCCTTTGCCCACCATAGTCCTTCCAATGGCATGACCTTGAAATCAATGATTCCTGCTTTCTTTAGCGCAAATTTTAGGGTGTACGCCATGGGATATAGGGCTTCCATGGCTTCTTGGTATTCTGGTGAGGTTTGAGGGTAGCCTTTTCCATCAATCATCAGATAATTCATTGCAGGTACATCAACAATGACTGGTTTTCGTGGGGGATTATAAAATTCCTTGAAGATTTTCTTATGGTCAACTTTCTCCATTTTACATCACTTCCAATGAAATAACCTTTTGAAGCAACTCAATTGCATTCTTTTCTACCTCATATAGGTGATTTATGAATTCATATTTTTTGTACTTGACAAATCAACAAAGGATTGTTTTCAGTTTTTCTGGCTTGGCTTTTTCGATCTGTAGGTTTTCAACGGAATGAAAGCTCTTGAACCGGTTTAACTCTTGTTGAAGTGGTTCAATTACTTCAGGGATTTCATTTTTGCGTACAAATAGTTCGATATTTCGTAGAATCAAAGTGTTATTTGCCCGATCTACTTTTGGGTCAATTCGACCAATAATCCGATGCTGCCAAAGAATAGGTGTGACATAATAACCGAACTTTCGTTGAGCTTTCGGCGTAAACGCTTCGAGTTTTATCTCAACCCCAAAGACTCGCTCAACACGATCTCGGTTCCAAAGAACATTGTCAAATGGATTCAGAAACCAGACATGAGAAGATGAATGGCGGTAATCTTGCACTTTCTCGATAAACTCCTTATTACTGGTTAGAATATAGTGTTGGCGTTTCATTTTTGGAATCTCAACTTTCATCACAAGATCTTCTTGTTCAAGAATACGCAGCTTCATTTCAACTGTTCTAATCCGATTGCCTTCTATATCTAGTGCAAAATTTCCAAATGTAATGTAATCCGTGAGATCCTGAGCAGTCGCCACCACTAAACAATCTAGGTTCCGCTTTAGAAAATAGCGCCATATCTGATCCTGTTCAATATGTTGATCTAAATACTGGCTGGGAATGACACGTTCGGCTAAATCATGGATGATTTGAAATCCTTGTCTATCTGCAACTGCAAGACGTCCTGTTGATAATAATAGATTGAGGGCAATTTTTGCAGGTTTTAAGTCCCAAAAACCAGTACGCTTTTTTCCAGTAGGGTCTTCGAAGTCCTTACTGCTGAGGGCGCCTTCATTTCTTATACGATTTTCAACGGCATCCATCAACTTGTTATGTTTCTTAAGCAGCTGTTTAGCCCAGGAATTGCAATGGGTGGAAAACCGTTTCATCCTATACCTGTAGTACGGATATTCTTCGATGGGAACGAAACACCACGCGTGGGCGCTGTGCTCAAAAATTTCTCTGTTTCTAAGCGAGTCCCAAAGCTGGGCAGATTGGTAGTTCTGCACTCGGTTACGGAGCGTTAGATGATGACTCCTGGAAACTACAGAAATAGTGTCAATTTGGACAGCTGCTATTTGTTGAATGGCTTTTTTAACAGTAGGCCAAAGCGAATCATCAACTAATCCCTGACGAATAGTGAAAGCTGCTTGAAGCAAAGGTATATCTAGATAATCCATGGAAGCACATCTGTACGAGTTGATCATAATTCCTTTATG
>JBHLSA010000155.1:0-4723 GCA_048882025.1 Candidatus Thorarchaeota archaeon
TCTCACCTCCGAAAGAGCCCTGCGCAAATGCATGTAATTGTTGATTTAACCCCCTCGATTTTACGGAGCGAATTAAAAACGAAATCATCCAGTTGTTCTGGGTTCTTCGCCTTAATTTTTGTAATTAAATCATATTCTCCGTAAAGAATTTCTGCTTCAGTAACTGGGTCCAATTGGGTGATTTCATAATAGATGTCTTTTTCTTTACCTGGGCTAGCTTTAATAAGAACAAAGGCTTGAACCAATTTTCATCACCTTATTGTGATGTTTTTTGGAATCTTGTCTATATATTTTATAGTATAGTATTTAATTTAATTTTAAAATTAATAATATATTTTATGTAAATATATATTGTGGTTATTGGTTAGAAAATCAATATCTAATTCTAAACAACTAATTGTAATTTCAATGCACTTATACATCGAAATTAAAATTACTAATGTTGATCACTCAAATTCGAAACTCAATACCATAATAGTAGGGTACCCTCGATTTTGGATCTGAGTGTAAACTATTGTATGAGCTGATAAGGTGTCAAATTATCTCCAAAATACATCATGCGATTACTGTGACCAGGAAGCATCCTTTACGAGGCCCTATTCAAATCAGGTTCTGTGTTCATCCTGTTTTCAATCATCCATCCGATCGATGGTAAATTATACGATTTCAACCTGGAACATGCTGCAATCTAAAGATCGAATCGCTGTCGCGTATTCTGGAGGAAAAGATAGCACAACTCTGTTAGCTGTGCTCGCTGAAATTCAGAAACGGTTTGCTGATTTAGAGCTCATTGCCATAACCCTTGAGGAGGGCGTGGAGACAGCAAGGGATAGGAGGCATACTCTGAGCCTAACCACCCAATTATTAGGAATTGAACATATTTCAACTTCCTATCAAGAAATATACGGCGTGACTCTGGATGAGATTCACAAGCAGGCGAAAGCCCTTAACTCTCCACTGTCCACCTGTGCTTATTGTGGGGTGCTCCGGCGACAGGGTCTTAATATTCTCGCAAGAAGAATTGGTGCTGATAAACTCGCATTGGGACACAATCTTGATGATGAGATTCAATCGATGTTTATGAATCTCATTCGGGGTGACATTCAACGGCTTTCTCGAATAAGTCCTGTATTGAAAGGAATTGATGGAAAACTTATCCCAAGAATTAAACCTCTTTACCAGATTCCTGAAGTTGAAATAACCTACTATGCGCAAGGTTTGTCTGTGGCCTATTATAAGTGCCCATGCCCTTACGGGTCAGAATCTTTGAGAACAGAAATTCGCAAATGGCTGAATTCAACAGAAAATTTACATCCGGGAACCAAGAGTTATCTCTTAACTAACTTTTGTAAAATTATCGATGCCATTAAAACAGAGGAATCCAATTCCATTCAGCTGTGCCAAAAATGTGGAGAACCTACCTCACGAAAATTGTGTTCCGCATGCGAATATATAAAGAAATTATTTTCTTCGAAAGATGAAGTACAAGAATAGCTCGGAGGGAAATGATCATAAGGACAGAAGATCGTTACAGTCGGTTTCGCGTTCTAGAAGGGATTGGTGAAGCTGGACTTCGACGACTACGTAAGGCTAGAGTAGCCGTTGTTGGAATAGGTGGCTTAGGAAGTGTTTCAGCTCGACAACTAGTATCCCTAGGTATAGGTTTCTTACGCATCGTTGATCGTGATATTGTAGAGACATCAAATCTACAGCGGCAATTACTATACACTAGTAAAGATATTGGAAAACCAAAAGTCGAAATCGCAAAAAAAAGATTGAACGAACTAAATCCAGATGTCACCATCGAAACCCTGGCAATCTCTTTAACCGAAATGAATGCCAATCGTGTTGTTGAAGGCGTAGATGTGGTGATTGATGGACTTGATAGTTTCAAACCTCGATATGCATTGAATCGGGCATGCATTCATTATAAGATTCCCTACGTGTTTGCAGGTGCCTTATCCGCAATGGGAAATATGACGACGATAATCCCAGAAGAAACAGCTTGTTTGGAATGTGTATTTGGTGGTGTAAGTGATGATCAACCAACCTGTGCAACCGTGGGCATCTATCCTACAATATTAGGTGTTATTGCGAATCTTCAGGTCCACGAAGCACTACAGATTTTACTAGGGCAACCTCCTTTACTTGCTAATCAATTACTAATATTCGACATCAATCGTTTTCGACTTGATCAGATTCCAATTCAGCGATATGATGATTGTTCAGTATGTGGGGTCGATGCCAAAATATCAAAGCGAGAAATAGATTCGACCCTAGAGATTACTGAACTTTGTACTAATGAAACTTTTCTTGTTCATTCTAACAATCCATCACCTATCAACATTAATCATGCTACGGAACTTCTTCGGAAGGACTACCCAGTGATTGCGCAAAGTGATATGGGTGTACAGATTCAATATTCTAAAGAGATTGTGGTGAGTATTGTTGGGGAAGGCAATCTCTTGATAAAGGGGATCCAATCCCCTCAAAAAGCGAAATCGATCTATCATAAAATCCTAAGAACAATTCATGATGCTCTTACACATTAGGCTGACTGAAAATGAAAGTGGAAATCCGGACAGCAAAACCAGAGGAACTTTCATCAGTCCAATTACTCCTTCAACTGGTAGAACTACCTATAGAAGGGATAAAAGATCATTTCTCAGATTTTCTTATTGCACTTTCAGAGGACTTGAACTCGCTTCTTATTGGTTGTGTTGGTCTGGAGTGCTATGGCGTATCTGCTCTATTACGTTCTTTGGCTATCCATTCTGATTTTCAAAACCGAGGTTTAGGTACTGCTCTTGTTGAAGCAATTACGACACAAGCTAAGAAAAAGGGAATACGCCAATTATTTCTACTTACTGATTCTGCTGAAGCATTCTTTCGAAGATTTGGATTCAAGAAAATTAAACGTGCGCAGGTTCCCTATGAGGTTAAGCAATCGATTGAGTTCACATCGTTGTGCACCAAAGCGACTGCCATGGCAAAAAACATCTAGTTACATTTTCTTAGTTCATTGAATTCCTTATCATCCTCCCAAGATTACAAGATCGTCTTGGAACCAAAAATGAGGATAATCTGGATGAACATTGAAGATCTCTCTTAAAGAAAGAGATACTTCAAATTGAAACCAAAAAAATCATATGTTTTGTAACTGAAGCAAATCTGTTGATAATGGGAGGTGTATCATAACACGAAACAGAATTAGCCTCTAAATATTACGCTCCATTGCCTTGATATATATTTTTTTATAATTTGAAACCTTTTTTACATTGAATGGTTTCGATTAACATGGTATCGACATGGAAACAAGGAGTTACACTTGGGTTTCTTGGTCTGTTCTCTCTATCTTTAGTTGCTTTTCCACTGAACAGCCCTGGACACTCTTTGCATTCTTCATTGTTGCTGGATTGGAAAACTCATAGAATGCTGTTCTTGAAAGGTATAAAATCCACGGCAATTGATTTACAAGTCCAACTAGAGGTGAGGTTTGGGTGGGGGCAATCTACTTCTAATGTTGTGTATTGTAACGGTCAATGTCTCGAAAACTTTAATGATATTCGGTTCACTAGCAGTGACGGATCAACTCTCCTACCTCATTGGAAACAATCGTATATTACTGGGCAATCTGCGATTTTCTGGGTTCGAATCCCCAAGAGATTCGCGTCGCCGGAGCGGTTCCCAATCCAAATGTATTTTGGCAATCCTCAGGCTCATGATGTGAGTAATGGGGATAACACATTTTTGTTTTTTGATAATTTTACTTTAGGAATTCTTGATTTATCGAAGTGGACTTATATTATGGGAAATTCAAACGATGTAGAGGTAACATCTGAGGGTTTTCTTCGGATATGGGGGGAAGATGACACTTCTCAGCGAGTTGGATATAATGCAGCGGTGGAATATACGCAATTATATAACGTGTCCTTCAAAGTGTGTTCGCGGACTGATGATTTAACTAATAACTATGGTTGTCTTGTGCAACTACGCAGTTATGATGTTCCTTATCCCTATTATAATGAAGAGGAAGTACGTGCCTATACTACTGCGAGTTCTACGAATGATTTCATTTTTCGTTCTGTGAATAATGGATTTCAAAGGGATACCCGTATTTCTGGATATTATTACAATGCTTGGCATACTTGGGAAATCATATGGGATGAAAATTCTGCTCAATTAGAATGCGATGGGGTTCTTGTCCATCATCATGAAAGTTCTATTCCTGATGAACATATGGTTCCTGCATTCTGGGCAGGTGGTTCTTCTGGTGAATACGTTCTATGGGACTGGTGCTTTCTAACTTATGCTAATGTCGATGTTTCTGGTCCACTTCCTCCCGACGATTGCATTCCCTGGTTCTCTAGACTTGTCTTCATTTTCGTGTTTATTGGAATTCTTGTCATTATCATTGAAGTTTTTATTTTAGGTTACTTTATCTATTCAAAGCGAAAGGTTTCTAATTCAATTTAAATTCAAGATTTTGGATAATTCATGCTGAAGAGTTTTTACTGTAATCGAATCCTTTCTATCTGAGGTCAATAATATTGACAAAAAATGATTTGTTTCTTGGCTCGAATGTTCTCATTTCCATAAAAGCGACTCATGAAGTTCAGGACGAAGGTGGAGTTGCGCCTATTAAACGGACTAAAGGAGAATTGGTGTTGACAGAAAAAGAGGTTATGTTTCTAGAAGTTAAGGGATTATTTAGGAAAGAGAA
>JBHLSA010000156.1:0-4669 GCA_048882025.1 Candidatus Thorarchaeota archaeon
TGCGTTGTCGTCAGCGGATACGCCTGACGTATAAAGTTTACGTCTTTAAATATCAGATACTCAAAGCCCGAGTTGTCTATAGTCGTGTGGGTCCACCCGCTATTGTCGCCGCTATTAAACGACACAATGCTTTGTTTGCCTTTGAAGAATCAGGCAAAATCATATACCCACACCAAAATTACCTCTCCGACAGTGGTCTAGCAACTGCGTATTTATTAGAACATTTAGCAAAACACAATTTACACCTAAGTACGATTGTCGATAGTTTTCCCCAGTATTATCAATTAAAACGAGCGATTGATTGTCCCAATGAACTTAAAGAAGCCGTAACCAATCACGCACTCGCGGTTGTCAAAAACGAATTTGCGGAAGCCGAAGTGATCACCAAAGATGGTGTTAAAGTCGTCTTTCCGGATGGCTGGCTGCTTCTACGACCCTCGGGAACAGAACCGGTATATCGCTGCTTTGCTGAAGCCCGTGAGAAAAAACGTGCTCAAGAGCTTCTGAATCTTGGACTCCGCTTGATAGCTGATGTTCTTACGGCAACATCAAAATAATGTAAGAAATAAGCCGGTGAAGAAGATAATGACCTCCTCCCCGAAATCTCTATTTGGCAGCTCTGGTATTCGTGGGCGCGTCGATGAGCTCATAACAGGTCCCTTTGCTATTCAAATCGGTCTTGCCACAGCGCAATATCTGCGATCCATGACTCAAAACCCTTCAATTATGGTTGGTCATGATCACCGAACGACAGGGCCAATGTTGACATCGGCTCTTGTGGCTGGGCTACTCCAAGGTGGAATTCCTGTTCAAATAACAGATATGGCACCTACTCCATCAATTGCTTACGCTGCAGGAAAGGAAGGTAAGAGTGCCTCGCTGATCGTAACTGCCAGTCATAATCCCCCCGAATACAACGGATTCAAGTTCCATAATTCAGACGGTGCTGGTTTTTCGGTACCACAACAGCAGGAAATCGAACGACTGATCCAAGAAGCCGAACCAGTAGCATGGACCGCTTTTTCGAATTTTGAATACTTCGAACCTATTCCCCTTCATACGAATGCCATCATTGATGCCTGTGAAATATCAACTGTCCATCGGATAATTTTAGATGCCGCATTGGGGGTAGGAGGATTGATCACTCCGCATGCCTTACAGCAACTCAATGCCAAGGTTACTTCTCTCAACGTTCCACCTGATGGGGAACACTATGCCCAAAAGTGTGGTCCATCTAAAATTCAAAGTGCCGCTGCAGCCGAATGGCAGCATTTTGTCTGTCTTGATGACCTGAGTTCCATGGTCAGAAAAAAGAAGGCTGAAGTTGGATTAGCCCATGATGGAGATGCAGATCGGATTTTAGCCGTTGATGATAAAGGCCGGGTTCTAGCCGGTGACATCCTACTTGCCTTAATCACAGATTACTATCTTACTACACGCGGTGGAAAAGTAGTTGTTACAACCGTGTCAAGTTCGAGTGTTGTGGATCATGTCGCTAAGAAACATGGGGCACGTGTTGCACGCTGTCGAGTAGGCGATGTGTTTGTCTCAAATCTCGTTAAGGAACATAGTGCCATACTTGGTGCCGAACCATCAGGACCCTTCGTTTTTCCTGAAGTTCATTTATGTCCCGATGGGCCTCTCGCTGCTGGGAAAATCCTTGAGCTACTCGATTGGGCAAAAACACCCATGAGTTCACTAGTAGATGCTCTCCCAGAGACACATCTTCTGCGGGCCTCTTTGGCTTGTTCAAATGATCAAAAAGCACAGGTTATGACAAAAATGTCTACAACTTTAGAAAACTGGTTAGATCTTGAGGAAATAAATCGATTAGATGGAGTGAGGGCTAGTTTCTCAGATTCAAGTTGGGTGTTGGTACGTCCTTCTGGCACAGAACCAGTTATTCGCATTACGGTAGAAGCATTGACTGCCCAGCGTGCAAAGAATTTACTCAAGGATGCTAAAAGGACACTCAGAAACGCCATTAAGTAGTTGGGCGTCGTTTTTCTTCGGTATATGATTGTTTAAGACGTAAGTGGGTGTTATATGCAACATCCTTGCGTACCAAGACTGATGGATCAACCCAGGAATTATATCCTATAGTTCGTCCAGGTAGCACGACAGTACCGCAGCCAATTTTAGCATTATCGCCTATTACTGCTCCGAACTTTTCTGTGTGGGTCGATACCAATTGTCCACGCAGCATTACATGGACTTCTCTTCCATCAAATCGGTAATTTGACAAAACGATACTAGCTCCTAGATCTGCATTATAACCGAGAATGCTATCACCAATAAATGTGAGGTGACCTACACGACTTCGGGGCATCATAACGGTATTTCGTAATTCACAGGAAAAACCTACACTCGTTTCGTTTTCAAGCACAGTGTGATCCCGTATAAGACAATTGTTCCCCACAACAGCATCTGGACCCACATAGACCGGTCCTACTAAAGACGTTCCATGATGAATACGCGCGTTGGGACCAACCCATACGTCACCAATTAAGTTTGCTTTCTCGCTTATCTTTGCTGAAGAGTCGATATGGCTTGCTTTTTGCTGCTTTAAGCGATTAAACAAAATTGGTGAGGCTTCGAGGATATTCCAGGTTCGTCCAACATCTACCCATGGATCCTGTGAATGATTGCCATTTACAGTGTATCCGTCCTCAATGAGTTTTTGGATGCCCACCTCTAAATCTTGGGTTTTTCGAATTGCATCAAAAATGGCGTTCGTAAAAACATAGACGCCTGCAACGGCTAGATTACTGGGTTCAGTTCCGGGTTTGGGTTTTTCCACAATTGTCTTGATTGCGTTGCCATCTAATTCAACAACGCCGAATTGAGATGGATTTGGAACCTCAATCAATGACAACGCCATATTGCTGTTTTTCGCCGCATTCAAAGTTTCTTTGAAGCGATGTGTGGTGGTGATGATATCACAATCAGTCATTAGGAATTGCTCATCAGATTTGAGCTCCGTCTCAGCTGATAATACAGCATCATATTCGCCCTTAGGCTCTGCCTGAATAGCATAAGTAAGATGAACTCCTAACCGGTCTCCAGAACTAAAATATTCCTCGATTTGCTGTCGGTAATGGCCAACCACAACCACGATATCCGTTATGCCTGCCTCGCGAACACTATCAATAACATGTGATAACATCGGCTTTCCTAGAAGCGGTAACATCGCCTTCGGGCGCATTTGGGTTAGCGGATGTAGTCGTGTACCATAACCTGCCGCCAGAATCAATGCCTTCATTGTCAAACCACCTTCCAAGCCGTTCCGGTTTTTTCATCCTCAAGGATAATGCCCAGCTCTCTTAGTTGTTCACGAATACGATCTGCTGTCTCGAAGTCTTTCTGTTTCCTCGCCTGTTCGCGTAACTGAATCAAAATTTGAACAAGTCCTTCAAGCTTACTTTGATCAGTAGTTTCACTGACCCTACTGGCCATACGATCACGATATAAACCAAATACTTCGCCAAACGCGTCTAGGGTTTCATGCGTTTTTTGCAGGGTACCTGCAGTAACTGTTTGACCACTGGCTAGTATTCCATTCATCTTCGATAAGAACTTGCTCAGACTTGCCAAAGCCGTGGGGGTATTAAAATCATCATCCATTGCTTGTTCAAACTCGCTCTGTAAGGTTTTACGAGCTTCCCAAAGCTCCTTATCAGCATTAGACGGTTTCATGGGATCTTTTGCTTCTGCTTCATAGGATTCTTTCAAACGACGATGAAGTAAATCAATTGAGGTGTGAATTCGGGCGAGTCGCGCTTTCGCTTCTTCCAATTGTGCATCACTAAAATCTATTGGGCTCCGGTACTGAGAGGAAATTAGGAATAATCGAATTACTTCTGGGTCAAATTTTGCTATAATTTCTTGAATCGTGAAGAAGTTCCCTAGAGATTTTGACATCTTTTCCTTGTTCACTGTCAAAAACCCATTATGTAACCAATAGCGAACAAAAGGCTTCGAAGTTAAGGCCTCTGACTGGGCAATCTCGTTTTCATGGTGTGGAAATACCAAGTCTAACCCACCTCCATGAATATCAATTGGTACGCCAAGGTATTTCTCAGACATTACAGAGCATTCAATATGCCACCCAGGTCGCCCTTTACCCCAAGGTGAATCCCACGATGGCTCACCCGGTTTCATCGCTTTCCAAAGGGCAAAATCGTCAGGCTGCTCCTTTTCTTCCACTTCCTCAGATTCGGCTGCCTCTATGTCCTCCTTCTTTTGCCGTGATAATTTCCCATATTGTTTGAATTTACCTACACGAAAGTAAACACTACCATTGGATTCATAGGCAAAGCCCTTTTCAATTAGCTTTTGAATGTGCACTACCATTTCCGGGACGTGTCCAGTAGCCTTTGGAAATGCGCTTGCTCGTTTCACGCCTAAACGGTCAAAATCTTCAAAATACTCCTGAATATACCTAGCAGCTAATTCTGATGTCGATGTGCCCTGTTCTTGTGCTCGTTGAATCATCTTGTCATCAATATCTGTGAAGTTCTGGATAAACTGTACATCAAATCCTTTGTATTCCAAATACCGGCGAATCACATCAAAGGCTACAATTGACCTGGCATGACCCAAGTGGCTGGAATCGTACACCGTGGGTCCACACACGTACATCCGAACTTCTCCTTCATGGAGGCCTGAA
>JBHLSA010000157.1:0-3791 GCA_048882025.1 Candidatus Thorarchaeota archaeon
AAATGCGACTAATTATGCCCAGCCTTTGTATTCAGTTAAGTAAGAAAAATCCACCCAAGTTCTTACAGCGAGCATTAAGAGTAGTGAAAGCAGGATTTGGACAACCTTCGATTTTTAATACAGAAATTATCATCGAAGAATTCCTAAGGGCAGGGAAATCTTTAGTTGACGCCCGGACAGGCGGACCAAGTGGATGTGTAACGATTAGTGCATTTGGAAAGGAAAGCTGTATTCTCACCGGATATTGCAACTGGCCGAAGATTCTCGAACTTACATTGAATAACGGTATTAACCCTAAGACTGGCAACCAAGTGGGACCTCAAACCGGAGACTCAAGCATTTTTTCCACCTTTGACTCACTCATTGAAGCATATAATCGACAATTGGAATACTTCATCAACCTAAAAATTCAAGGAAATAATATCATTGAGCGTTTTTATGCAGACTTTATGCCTGCACCATTTCTCTCACTATTAATTGATGATTGTATTCAAAATGGGAAGGACTACCATGCTGGGGGACCACGATATAACTCCTCTTACATTCAGGGCGTTGGGCTCGGAACGCTCTCCGATTCCTTAGCAGCGATACAATTTCACGTATATGATTCTAAAACCGTATCACTCCCTGATGTGGTGAAGGCATTGAACACCAACTTTGAAGGCGCAGAAGAATTACGTCAACGTTTGATCACTGAAGCGCCTAAGTTTGGTAATGATGACGATTATGTGGATGCACTTGCTTCTAAAGCTTTTGAACTCTACTTTACATTAATCGATGGTCACCCCAACACCAAGGGTGGTGAATATCGAGTAAACCTTCTGCCCACTACGGTGCACATCTATTTTGGACGCATAACAGGTGCAACACCAAATGGACGAAAGGCAGGTTCTCCATTATCAGATGGTATATCACCCACCCAAGGCGCCGATACTTGTGGTCCGACTGCAGTTATCCAATCTGCAGCAAAAATTGATCATGTAAAAACTGGTGGCACCCTTTTGAATCAGAAGCTCCTTCCGAAACTTCTGGATTCAAATACTGGTATTGAGAAGTTATCTGCACTTATCCGCACTTATTTCAGATTCGGAGGACATCATATTCAGTTCAATGTCATTGATGTGGACACCTTAAAAGATGCACAACGCCACCCAGAGTTATACCGTGATCTTATTGTCCGGGTTGCTGGGTATAGTGACTATTTTGTCGATATCGGAAAGGAATTGCAGGATGAAATCATTGCACGTACAACCCAAGATGAACTCTAAATGGCTAGATTTGTTGGATCTAAGAGTGAATTCACTAATTTCGTCGTTTCCGGAGTATTATCACAACTGAAACAGAAGATAATCCAATCGCACAGCAACTAATGAATATCGCAAAATAAAGTAGATTTGTTGGTGCTTTAATGAGGAACTTAAGTTCATAAGCAGCAGCACGCCAAGCTGCAGCTATTCCGTCTAGATGTATTCGTATTAATTCCAAATTGTCTCTAAATTGAACTACTGATTCGTAGATGTTTTGATTTTGTTTGTAAAGCTCCGCGATTCCCCAAAAGGTGTCCTTAATTAAGGAATTATAAGTGGTCTGATTAAAAGTCGTAAGGGACACATTAGTACTAAGAACATCAAAATGAGGAAGTGCTAATTCACCTAGGATTAGCATTTTCGAAAGATCATATTCTGGTAGGAATTCTGATAGATGAGCCAGGGCAGACCTATAGGAGAGGTATTGTAATGTAAGCATTTGTTCTAAAGTGATGCCCAGCTCATAGAGTTTTGTGAGGATGAGGGCATCCTCTTTCAGATTGATGAGGTAATTTACTAAGCTACTTGGTGAGAGATTAATACTCAAATGTTGGAAGGCATTCGCTCCACAGCTTATTATCGAGGGATTGATATTCATGATTTCATAAGATTCTGGAACCCCAAGTAAGCGTTGATAAATGAAAGGGGCATAATCGTGTGTTGGAAAGCTGTAATTGTTGGGGCTAGATTTAATTTGAACCGCCATAAACCCTATGGCTTCTCGGGCAAGGGATAGATCGTTGTAATCTACGGCATAAAGCCACCGTCCATCACTAGGATAAGCAACGTCTTCACCCAAAGCTCCGACACCAGGATCCATTATCCAGATTTTCTGTGTTGTGTCATTATATCCAATTGCTAATACAGCATGCCCTGATCCAGTGTTGCTTGAATGTAGGTTTAAAACACGTAAAATGTCGTAATCGTTAACAGGAAGATAATAGGGATCAACACCTAGAATTAGAGGGTAACCAGCATCAATGGATCGACGTAGAGTATCCAAAGCTTCTTGTTTTCCTTCTATTGTGTCAAATTCCAGGCTCCATGAGGCCATGGAATCGGCAAAAAGTTGTCCCGGTTCAGTAGTATTATCAATTAATATTGTGTATTCAATGCCTTGGAAGGCTTTGAGATATTGTGTCTGGTAAAGTTGGCGAAAAGCTGCACCTGGAACTAGCATCATAAGATCTTTAGATTGGACATAAACCATAGAGAACCCTAAACCTGTTAGCACAAAAACATCATACAAATTCATTGGAACACCAATATACTGTAATGCCATCGATAAACTGGACCAGAAACAAAATCCGTTTATCTCTTGCCAGACATAAGGAACATCGTCGATGTAGCCTGTAGTTTGAGAAGGTAGAGAGGAAATCAGGAACTTTTGAGAAGTTCCTGACAATGAGGTTGTTGTTGGACTAGGTAGGAATGTGAGGAATAGGAGTAAGGAGAAAGTTAATCCGATGATGCCGATTTTAAGTCTCATCTTAATTCCACCTCGTTCATCTTAGATTTCTGGTCGCGAAAGGCGTTTCATTCCGATGAAAAGTGCCCCACTACTGACGATAAGAAGAGTCACTATACCGAAGAAAGCAAATGCATAGGGTATTCCCACAATACCAACAGTGTTGCGAATCATATCCCAAAAGGGCAATCCCAGGATGTCACTAATGAGGCTTATCATAATTGGACCGAAGAGAGCAAACTGTACACCCATAGTTGTGATGATAACATTTGTCTGATGTTCAGGAGATTTGGTATTTTCATAGTAAGGATTCATCGCAGTAATACCTGTACCAAAGAGGATACCTCCACTAATTACAACATAGCCGTAAAAGAGCATGAAAAGGAGTATTTCAACTCCTGCCGCCGCAAGAAAGGTGATTACAAGGGCAGGGATGATACACAAGGGAATGGCGATAATTAATGCGGATACGATTCGGGCTTTGACATATTGTGATGTGCCTGATGGCGTGCTCTGGATAATCCAGAGTTGATCTTTGCTTTCCATGAACGCTGTTCCACTAAATGTAAAGCCTCCAATTAAGCCCATTCCAATTCCCCCAATCCTGACGAGCATCAGCATGTCAATTCCAGCAGAATCGCCAATAGTGACCATTATTTGTACCATAAGAATTGGCAAGACTACGGCTAAAATTACGCCATAAGCGATTTTAGAGAGATTCGATGCTTTGCGAAAGAAATCCTTCATGCATGTAATTACGAGAGTGCCAAAGGAGCCAGACGCAATTTTTCGAATTCCCCGATAGATTACATTCTCATGTTTGACAGTAGTGATCTGTTCAGTGCGTGCACCGATGTTGTATGTGAAAATTCTATCTGCTGCAAACAAGCCAATTCCCACACAAGCTAGCCCAAAGACGCCAAATAACAATACACTGAGAATGAGATCGAGTTGAAGGATTTGCTGACATCATCAGCTGGGTTACAATTATTTTCAGTCAAATCGGTTTTACCATC
>JBHLSA010000157.1:3801-4657 GCA_048882025.1 Candidatus Thorarchaeota archaeon
GTTGAAGGATTTGCTGAAAAATTAGAAGTTGTTCGATGGTAAAACCGATTTGACTGAAAATAATTGTAACCCAGCTGATGATGTCAGCAGGCCAAGTGAATGGAAAGAGAAGAAATATGTTCAGTCCCAATATGATTGTTAATTGCTGACTGAAGAACATGACACCGTAGATAGGAATGATTGTTACTATAGCTAGAAGAATGGCGAGCCCATTTGCGAGATCTTTACCGCGTGCAGATTCACCGAGCTTGGCCTGAAATGATGCTGTTATTAAGTTGGAGAGCCAGATGGTTGTAAGAATCATCACGAAGAGAATGGAATAGATGAGAATTTGACCCAATAATGTCACTTCAAAAGCTAGAAACATAATGGAAAGAAAGGGTGGAGCGATATACAGTACTAAAAGGCTGTAAAGTGGAATTTTACCAAGAAAGGTTCCGACAAGAATATCCCGTGTTTTGACATCATTAGATAGGAAAATTTCCCATTGTCCGATTCTGAGTTCCTGAAGAGCACGAGAGAGCGGTAGGATTAATAGAACTATCCAGATGAAAAACATAGCTGAACGTATTAAACCGGGTAGTACGGTAACAAGGCTGAATTGGAGATATTCAATTGGCAAGATCAGACCAATGATGATTTCTATGCTGAATGGAGCCAGTAAGATCGCCCAGAATAATCCGAAGATGAACAATGCACTCATGTTCCTTGATCGGTTTCCACGCAGTGATACTGTGCTTATGCGGTATTCAGCCTTAGCAATGCTAGACCATTTTCGAGTCACCCGCTCACCTCCAATTCAAAAGTGCATCACGGTCAACTTGACTGCCAACAATCCGAAGATAAGCGTCTTCTA
>JBHLSA010000158.1:0-4649 GCA_048882025.1 Candidatus Thorarchaeota archaeon
AATACCCTAAAGAGTTTTGGTAAAGATAAGATTCGCCCAAAGCTTTTTTTGGTTCCCCCCGATGAAACAATTGAAGAGCTCTCCTTCCATCACGCGATTAATTCAGATGGTAGGTATCAAACTATGAAAGAAGAGCAACCTCCCGGTGAACCAAAAGATGTTGTTGCCTGGGCCAAACAATGGCAACCCAAATGGCAAACTCATATTACCTTCCCAGAAAACGCGTTCTTTGTAGGGCTCTTCGATTTCATCAATCGCTCCAATGATTTAGACGCAACTATTCGGTTTAAAGACCACCAATTATTGCTACGCTTCGAACATTCTTATGATCCTGAAGAGTTCGAATATTCAATTGATCTACCCGATTTGGAGGCTAAAATCGATGTAGTTCCCTTCAAACCTGATTATGGCGTGTTAAAAAAACGGCATTTTTTGAATCGTGCTAAAGCTCTTGATCGGTTAGCACAAGATATAATTCACCGGATGCAGCCTGACCAAAAAGGTAGTCAAATTCGAACTCTAGATGCAGTGATGTCACTACTTGATTTCTCTGAAGAAGTTATCGAAATAACACGTGAAACGCTTTTCGGTAATCCTGATCCAACCAAGTATCGCTATCTCAATAACCCCGTCTCCTTTTTGAATCTTCAAAATGGGTGGCTTGTTGTTCCGAATAAAGATGTGAAGCTCAAACTTAATTTGGGTGTTGAGTACGAACACGTTTTCCGTCTTTCTTACCGATTCGATCCAAAAGAGGGACCAGTCGTTGAGAACTATCAAAAATATGAATCCGCGCTTCAACGATTGTCACGGCAAACAATTAGGCGAGTCTTTTCAAACCTTGGCACATATACATCAATTATTCACAATCCTTTCTTTAGTGATATCAGTCAGCGATTTCCTGTCAGGTACGTCGCATTGAATAATGGAATGCTCCTAGCCTCACTAGGATATGGTTCTACTTGGGAAAATGGTACTTTTGAATTTTATAAACCAACTGAACGCCGTGAACTGCTTTTTGAACTTTTAGATTCAAAATAGATATCACTTCAATTAGCAGAAAAAGAGACTGAATCATTCCTCTTTGTTCCGGCGATATTCATCCTCTAGTCGTTTCACATCTCCAAACATTTGTGTTCCCATTTCAAGGATAAGAGTATCTTCTAAGGGCATAATACGGTGATGTTGACCTGGTTGAATATGTGCTGTGTCTCCTGGTTGCATTATTATAACATCTTCATTACGCCGAAGTCGTATCTGCCCATAAACCACATACATCAACTCATCTTTGTTCTCATGGTAATGTAGTGAACTCATTTTTCCTTCCTTGAAAAAGAGTTCTTTCAGGTGTAAACCTCGGAATATCGCGATTGGACGCTCATAGCCCCATGGTTTTTCTTTTCGTCGTCCAAGGGGTAAATTCTCTTTCCTCATATCCCCCATCTCCTTTTTCCACTCCCTTCAAACAAAGATAATCTTTCTAAATTCCCTCATTAATAATGCGATCAATTATCTTTTGTAGCTTCTCATCCTTATCAAGTCGTTCCGGTTGCCATGTCCGTCCTTCATAAACCCGTTCTGGTTCATTAAGAATTTGAGCCATTGCTTGTTCTAAAGATTTTGCTGCTCGCGCATCTAGCCGAGCACATTGACCAAAATAATCACAATTTTTAACTGTGCAAACACTCCCCACGTCAAGTCGATAAACTCCCTTCTGCAAAGGAATAGCCTTAACCTGAAGTGGGCACGCACTCGACTCATCAGAGAAAATCCAAATTCCACCTTCTTTTTCAATAATTTTCATCTGAGCACCAATGACTCGACGGGCACCCTTAGCAATCTCGTCTAATGTGGCAACAACGACTAAATCGCCAAACTTACCCTTTTCCGGTTTCTTCAACATTCAGTGTCGCATCCAAGGAACCTTAATTTCTAGCTGAGCTAGTGATAATTCTCTAAGTCTCATCACCTATTTAATCGATTTGTTGAGTCGATAAGAACACAGCTAGTTCTTTCTCCAAGAATCAGATTTGGTATTTCGGCAAGACTCGATTAAAAGAAAAATCCGCTAATATCTTCAAGCTGTGAAGGCATTAGCAATTAACCCTTTATTAATCGGTCAGGCAACAATTTTGGGTTTTATATTGTTCTGGAATGATTCCTATACGCAGTTGGATTTGAGTGTGAAATACTCGGGGTTATGCAACTAGTAATCATTGTTTAGACTGCAAAGCGAATCTGTATAATCTTCCTGTAGGAAGAGTATCATCTTGGAAGTTCAATCTGCAAGGTGTTGCTAACTCAATAGCCTCTGGATTAGTTAAGGGAATATCATTCTTAGTTTCCCAAGTAGAGTACCAAACCTAGAATGAAAAGCATTGAGCCAAATAAAATCACAACTACTGCTAACTCCATATTATAGAACAAAGCCGCAAAAGGCGTGTTTGCTAAGATAAAGGGATAAAGAAGAAATGTGATCATCACACCTACAAGGACTAAACCAATGATCCATCCGCGCCGTCGACTGCTTAAAGGCATATTCGGGTTCACCCTAGGGTTATTAAACATCTCTGTCAACGAGTAGTTCCTAAATAGTTTTCGTCTTCGTCATTCTTTAGACTGACTATTTCTCATACAATGGTTAGCAATTATCAGCAAGGCTTTTCTGCTTGACAAGTATAGGAAAATAATCTTGTATCAAAGGAGTTATGTGCGTGCTAGCTATCGCCGTGATACTTACTCTCATCAGTGGTATACTATCTGGAATTGGCCATTCAATTCAACGATATGGTCTTAATACCCTCCCCGAACTCACACCACGCGCATTTTATCAACGGCATATTAAGCTAATGCTAACGCTATTTACAACACCTGTTTGGCTTCTAGGGGGAGTTTTAGCTGTTTCAGGAGCACTACTTCGATGGCAAGCATTCTCAAGCGGCGATGTGAGCCTCCTCAAACCATTAACAAATATCAATATCCTCATCGTTGTTATGGTCGGCATTTTTTTTCTTAACGAACATCTTGGACGATCCGAGTGGATTGGAATATCAGGTCTTTTAGGCGGCGTTATCATTCTAAGCCTTTTCAGTGAAGAACGCGTTATCGAAACCTATAACCTACCATGGTTCATTCTCTCAACCGCAATTTGTTTTACTTTTGTAGTTATTATGATAATTATTGGGTCACAACAGGGACGGTCAACTCAAGATAAAGAACTCTTTTTTGCATTAGGTGCTGGAGTCTTATATGGAATCGCTACGATATTTCTTAAAGCGATGACTATTGAGGTCATTCAAATCATTGGCTATTTCAGTGTTCTAGATCCATTAGCTCTGTTAACATTGCTAAATCGCATACCTTTTTGGTTATATGTAGCTAGTTCAGTAGTAGCCTATCTCTTGCTTCAATGTGCCTATTCCTGCCGTCGTGTATCTGTGGCTTTTCCTGTAAACAACTCTTTATCAACATTGGTTCCCATTCTCATTGCGGTTATTGTTTTCCAAGACAACCTATTCATTCCAATCAATGGCTTTCTTTTATTTCCTATTTCCTATCTTAGAATTATTGGAATCATTGCGATCATAATTGGTATTCTCTTATTACAACGCTTTCAAGGCAAAGCCTTACAGACTCCACTCAATTACGATTCTTTTGTAAATTCTTCTGTGGAGGAAGAAATAAAAGGGCTCTCATAAGAAGCGAAACGTCCACAAGATCTATTCATTATAGATAAACAGGTGAAGCTTGTTGCATCGGTTCTTATCCCTCCTTGACGAGGCTTGGAAGGCTGGGTATGAATTTGTTAAACAGAATCCTATCTTACTCAAGCGTATCGACATTAATTCAGTGATGCCAACTTCGGGAGAAATCATGAATGATCGACGAATACGGGAAGCGCTTGCAACCACGATTGAACTACGAAACGCAGGAGCTTATGCCATCACAGATGGAGCGCATCAATCACGAAAAGGTGAATCCGACTTCTACCCAACGCTTGAACATTCTCGACTTATGAACCAAATTCTCAAAGACGAATTTCCAAATAACTTCAGCGCATGGGAATATACTTTCAATGAAACTTGTTGGGGGCCAGCACAAGCTGAATACTTAGTCAAAGGCAAAAATGTTCTTGGTAATAACATTCGGTTTGCTCCATGGGAACTCAAAACGCCATCTCAGCTTGAGAATCTTCCACCAGTTCTACTTGTGAATAAGCTTCAAGCCAAAGGACATCTCGTTGGGTATGTTCAGGATGCCTTCGCATCCGCCCATCGAGGAGGAAATGATAAAGATACCTCGATGTTTGCGTTACCTAATTTTTTCAAACAAATAGGTATTCCAGTGTTCCCTTCAAGGTCGTTTGTAGATGAAATGAGAAAATTTGCAGAAGTTAACGAGCGAATAAATAAGAGCCAAAAAGTAGTGGTAGCCCTTTTTGGAGGTAAAGTGAAAGACTACCTAGATGTTTTGTCTGTATACAGCCGGTATGATCATATTGAATTTTTAGCAGGTTCTATACTCAGTATGGTTTTTCAAAAAAGTAAAAACTCGTCTATCTCATTTGGAATCAATGAAGAACGCTTTTTCAAAGGCATTGGACAAAATGAATTGGACAAGTTTGCCAAACACTTTGATCCTAACAGGGT
>JBHLSA010000159.1:0-4640 GCA_048882025.1 Candidatus Thorarchaeota archaeon
GCACCCTCAATAATAGCTGCCGCCTTGATTTCTGCATCTTTAATAATAAAAGTACCTTCTTTCCTGACTTTTTCTTAGCCATGGAAGTCACCTTACCTTTCTCTAATTCTGCACAAACAAATCAAAATTTGTTTACAGAAAAAAACAATAGTTTGGCATTATAATTCTAAAAGGGGAGAAAATAGAGCCTTTTTGACGCTATGAAAAGTAAATTTCGTTTTTAATCGAAAAAATGTTAAAAGCCGACCTTTATTAGTAAAAAAAGTAGTTTTTACGCCTTCAATTAATTTTCACATAATTTTAGTCGTTGATGAACGCGACTAACCGCTAAAATGGCTCGGTTTAGATTCACTGCGATGTCTATACCAAATTCGTGTTTAAAAAAGCGTGATTGCCACCGCAGAAAACGAAGACGCCGCCGAATTTGGTTAAAGCGTTTCTTGTACATATCTTTGGAGTTGTTAAGTGGAGAATTCGTTTTTAGATCGATATGCAGCTGGTGACAAGCCTTGATTATACGAACAACCCGTTTGTTAAATGTGGAGTGTATTAAGCGCGTTATTCTTGTATCTGAAAGAGGATGAAAGGCTTCAAGTCGTGGCACAAACCAAACTGGAGAGCCTAATTCAGTAACTTTGAAAATAAATTTACTAGGACGAAGTAAGACACCCTCATAACGGCGAAATCGCCCAACAGGAATCTGAGGAGCTAGAAGAATACCAGGCCGCACTCGAATGAGAGGTGATTGCTCAACTAGCTGTGAGAAGTGTTTTCGCTGCAATTCTGTTTTGAACGAATTATGAATTATGAGAACAAAGCGTCGAGGTGATGTTTGAATATCATTCATAGCGACATTTTGCAGGTTCGTTGAGTTACGCCTTGGTTTGAGAATTAAGACTTCAGAAGGATTGGAAATCTCAATTTCCTTGTAAGTTTTTTGACGAATTCGGGCAAATAATCCAGGTCGGAGTTTTTTTATTCCGTTTTTAATGTCGGTTGCAGTGATTACACCCGGTTTCTTACTGAGATAGTATGTTGAGAATCCTTTAAGCTGTACTGGAGCAGGAGAACGTAGCTCCGCTGAAAGCGCTGAATTGAGATTAACCAAATCATCTAATGGAATAGATGTCATAACGCAAAGAAGAGGAAGAAGAGTTGTTATTCTTCGCCCTTCATTCACTAGTATATTATCTTTTCGAAAGGTGATTTTGTCTCTCGGCTTTCATTTTGTTCTACACAATAAGGGATTTTAGACTAATGATCTGACGGTGAGATAGAAGTATTCAGTTTCTGTATGTACATTGTCTACGATAATACGCAGTTCGATGATGAAGGTTGTTAGAAGGATACCTGGATCTAAACTTTTTGCGTGTATGGTAATTGTTCCGCCAATGATGTCAAGAGGATACATTGTAATCATACCGACATTGTAGAGGAAAAGTCCTGCTGAATAGGTGGGTGTGACATTTGCACCATGATATTGGACATCAAAGTTGGGTCCATAAGTTGCTAGTTGGATGACGACATCATTTACTGTCGAATTACCATTTTTCACAAGATAATTCAAAGAGGCGTCTTCACCTACGTTAATGTCATAAGGATCGAGGAGTGTTTCGATGAAGTTGACTCCGGTTACGGTCTGGTTGTAGCCAAAGAAGAATTGAGCGTAGGCATCTGCAGCTGTGGGTCCATAAGCGACCTGGTTGATATCTTCTGCATCAACCATGCCAATAAAGACGAGTGTTTCAACAAGAGATTCACCCTGAGCTTGTTCCGCGTATACTGGAAAGATATAGATGAGCCGTCCGCTCATAGGCATTAACAATCGGTTCCCAATACGATAGGGTTGAATGAGAACAAGATCTGACCGAGCTTGTTGTTCAAAGCTTTCGACGGCCGCATCCACACCGAAGACGGGACTAAGGGGAACTTGAGTATTCGGATCTAATGACCCTGCCCGGGCAAAAACCCCTGTTCCTACATCCATTCCGTTCTTAAAGAGATAGAAGCCTGCCATTTTTTGTGCTTCGTGTCGGATGTATCGAACGGCTTGATAACCAACCCAATGCAAACTTCCATTGAAGGGGTAAAGAACATAATGAATATCAGGCTGACTGTGTGGTTTTTCGAAAAAGTCTGAATAATTACGCCATATCCAGGGGTCAGTTACATGATAATAGAAATCAACGTATAATTGATAATCAATCAGATCCTGAGGAGTTCTAAGCTGGTTTTCGAGCCAATTAGGGACATCGACCCAGGGATACCATTGTTCGTAAAGTGATTCTATGAAGAATTGAGCAGGATTCGCGTTGGGATTTCGCACCCAACTAATTTCACCATTTGCACAGTTAACGATAGCAAAACCTAGTAAGCGAAGGTAGGGCGATTGAGCGTATTGAAGTTGCAATGGGTAAGCACTATAGATTGGAACACAGTAGAATGCTTCTCTATTAATTCTGTCAAACACAATATAGGGATCAAAATCGGTGTACATGAATGGAAGAAGGATAGCTTGAACCCGATTCTGGATATTGCGATGCATAAGCACATTAGCAACAGGTTCGTTGAAAGCAAGCCAAGCAAAGCTTAAATCTTCAATGCCCCAGACAAATTTTTTGAGCCCTAGTTCAGAACCAACCAATGTATAATCTGGTTCACCTTCCCAACTATAGGCTCCTGTTTCAGGGGCGATAGTTGTGTCAACTAGTACAAAGCCTTCATAACCATCATTATAACTGCTTGGCGGAGATTCTCCGTAGTAGATAGGGAAGTTTGCTTCTACACCAAAGATTGTTTGAAATTGACTAGCTGTGAGAAATTCTCCATTAGCACTACTGGCATCAAGGGCGGAAGCGCCTTCTGCATGCGTATAGAGTAAGTATTCTTTGTGAAAGTCGTCTCGACTTGGAGGTGTCAACGAATATGGCGTAATCCAGTATTCACGCCCTCCAATGTAGACAATATCACTATCAGCAAGGGCCATCCAATTTGCTATAGTTTGACTACGCATTTTATTTCGGCTAGCTTCAAAGTCCCATAATCTTGCATGTCCTAATACCTCACCATCAGACACACCGGTATTATTCACCATCACCTGATACGGGACTTCAGAAACATCAGGTCCCCCAGCCCAATTAGTAAAATGAATTTCTTTTGTTACTAATGGATCCCAATGCCAAGGTTCCCACATCTGTCCTTGAATGGGTCCTGCTACAAGATAACCTGTGAATAGTGCTGGTCCCACAATTAAACCAATTGTGGTTACTGCTAAAACTCCTATAACGCGGCGATTCATCCGGGGAACTTCACCGGCACGCCCATATCGCCCAAAAATGGTTAATCCAAAGGAAATGGCACAGATAACCGTGAAGAAAACGAAGAGAATCAACAACTGAAACACATAGAACTGGGTTCCAACATCAACACGCATGTAGGGAACAGTCAATAGAAACCAAAGCAATCCTAAGACGACAAGAAAGGAAATTGAGGCGAGGATACGAACTTCTGGGCGTTCTGTCAAAGGACCGATTCGAGCGAAATAGTGGATCAGATCCAATACGACGCGAATTCCAATCACGATGAATAATAAGGACATAAAGATGAGAAATATCGTATATTGGACTTCAATTGTAGCAACAAGGTCAACAACTACTTCAACGGGAACCATCGGATTAAAAATAAGAAATAATGCTTGCTGAATCTGTCCCCAACTCCCAACACCTGAGGCTGAACTTTGGAATAGCAATGCAAGATAACGCACATTCTCAATGAAAATGAAAGTGAGGAGGAGGTAAGAACCAACGAATAGAAGGATCTTCCACCCAGCTACTAGCACAGGGCTAGGATAGCGTCGTCTACCAATTCGTTCACTCATCCATACTAAATTTAAGAATTTAGATTCATAGGGTAAACCAGCAAGGGCCACAATAAGCGCCATTGGGATAGCAACAAAAAACAGGAGCCCATTCAGCGAAAAAGTTGACCACCAAGAAACTCCGGTCTTGTTAAGATACATTACATCTAGCATTTTCCAATCCAAGAAGAGATTCTGGACACCTACAAAACCCGCTGCAACAACTATGATTAAAATAAGAATGACGATTATACTGACAACAATTTTATTTCGAGTTCCACCAATTCGTATCATTCGGCGTGATTCATACTCCAATAGCAACACCATTTCAAAGCTAATTTAAACATAGAATTGACTCATTACTAAGACAATAGAAATTTATGCTTAAGGCTTTTGAGGACGAGCTAATAGGCTGACAAGAGCAAAAGGGTTAAGTTTTCTTGAACGGAGAAAATTCCAGTATTGCTGGGGTTATCATGAGACAGAAACTAGTCGTATCCATTTCAGGTAAAGGTGGAGTTGGTAAAACTACTATCACCACACTACTTTTACGAACCATTCTACAGAACACAAAGCACCAACTCCTCGTGGTTGATGCAGATCCCGTAATGAATCTCCCTGCCATGCTAAATATAAATGTTGAAATGAGTGTCGGAGAAGCAGCTACACAGCTTCGCAAGGATATTGATAATGGTTCGATTCCCGCCACTACCTCAAAACAAGACCGATTAGAAGGCGAAGTCTATGAGGCATTAGTGGAAGGAGACCGTTTTGATTTCCTTGC
>JBHLSA010000160.1:0-2688 GCA_048882025.1 Candidatus Thorarchaeota archaeon
GGTATGGAGTAATTGGTAAATAGGAAACAACTTGGAGTGGGTCTGAAAAACAAAGTAACCAAACTGAACCTGAATACGTAGAACTTGCTACGAAAACGCTGGGTTGGGCCTCGATAATGGTGTTTCCAGTAATCCTTGAGCTTGAATCTGCAAAAAACCAAAAATTATCCAGAACGGAACTTGTCACAAGTGTTCCATATTCATTGGTTCGAATTAGCCATACATCAAGGTCATGTATTCCCATACTTTCAGTAGAACCAATGAGAACATAACCACTTGAATTGCACTGAAATACAGATGAAGTGAAATCAGATCCTAATCCTCCATATGTCTGATTCCAAAGAAATTCCCCAAGTTCATTAGTCCGAAGTAGAAAGCCTTGGTACCCACCCATATTATAACCTAAACGGTACACTCTTCCTGTAAGAAGATAGCCTCCGCTTTTATGAGGTTTAAAGTCGAATAAGGTCATTCGCTCATGATGTTCTGTGATTGTGTAATTTTGGCTCCATTGGAAGACGCCATCAACCGTGAGAGATATCAATCTAAGCTCTCGATAAGTTGCCCCTGCAAGGAGAATATTACCAACTGCGTCTTCAATCACTCTACAGTCCCTCATATAATATAATTCAAAAGACGAATTCCAGAGATAATTTCCTTCACTATCCGTTCTGATGGCAAAATATCCAGATTCAGGTTCTAACCGAACATTCCAGTCACCTGTAAAAATCAAATCACCATTGGAGCATTCTATGATAGAAGTTGCACTTTGAATGAAACTGCAGCGATAAATATGCTGCCACAGAAGTTCTCCTGACGGAGAGGTACGTATTATGAATGAAGAATAATCATTGTCTGTCAGATAAGTGATGCCAGTTATTGCAAATCCCCCATCAGAACAGAGACAAAATGCTCTAGGTATCCCTGATATACCTTGACCGGGTACCCTGTATTCTTCTGACCATAAGAGCACCCCACGTGGATCTGTCTTTCCCAACCATACACGATGTTCGGGAGAATTTTGCAGCCAAGCAAGGAGAATAAAGCCGTCCTCAACTTGTAGCATATCCAAACAAACTAATTCGTGTTCAGGATGTCTGATTTCAGAAGCCCAGTAAAGATTAAGCATTTGTTGTTTTTTTGGAATCTCAGGCTTTGTGACTTGGTTTTCAAAAGTAGTTTCTGAGAAAAATGCAGCACTTAATTGAGTTGCTCCTAATGTGAGAATAAAGATAATTGAAAGAGTACCAAGTACCTTTCTCTTACTGCGCAAGTATACCATCCCAAGCAACTTTAGAGGTACGATTAAAAAAACGATTCCTTTTAGGCATCATCGTACATTCGTTGAAACTCACTTCTCTATTCACGAATTTTTCTTCTAATTATAATTATTTCTTGGATGCGTCATTCACTTTCTTGATGAAGCGATGAGCTTGTAATCCTGCCATAGCCCCTTCACCAGCAGCTGTAATAATTTGCATTCCTCCGCATGTACAATCGCCAGCAGCGTACACGCCCTCAACGTTAGTGGCTTGTTGACGTGTCACAATAATACAGCCACGGCTATTCGTTTCTACTCCGGCTTTTTTCACTAACGCAGTGAGAGGAACACCACCAACAGAAATGAATACCCCATCTAAAGGTAATTCGTGTTTTGATTTATCCTCAAAAGGGCTGTATGTTATTGAAGTGACAACCTGATCTCCAATAATAGCCAACAGTTTGCCTTTTACAATCTTGAGGTTTGTTTTCTGCTGGGCTTCATCGATGAATCTTGTTTCAGCTTCAATTCTAGATTGATGCGTTACCAATGTGACTTGATCAGCAAAATTGGTAAGATGTAAAGCGTCTTCAAACGCTTCATTACCTGATCCAATTACAGCGACTTGTAATCCACGATACAGAGGACCGTCACATATTGGGCAGTAAGATACACCACGTCCAATGAATTCGGTTTCACCGGGCAATCGAAGCTTTTTCCGTTGCGTACCGGTAGCAATTACCACTGCAGCCGCTTGATAGGTATTTTCACGTGTAATTACTAACTTGGGTTGACCCTTAAGCTGAAGATCGATAACTTCGGTTCCATACTTAAGTAATGCGTTCTGGTTCTCAGCGTGTAGGACCATTTGGTTAATTAGCTCCTGCCCAACTATTCCTTCTGGAAACCCAGGATAGTTCCAAACATGTGGAGCTGTGGCTGCACGTCCACCATATATTTGCCCTTCTAAAAGGAGAGTAGTTTTACCCAGTCCTGCAGCATAAATGGCTGCTGTAAGACCAGCAGGTCCACCACCAATAATGATGATATCAAACTGGGTGTTATCCATATGCTCACCGTCCATTATTTCATCGCAGTCTATTAGTAGACTGTATTAGTGTTGCGACTAGCCAAAGCATTTGAAGGCTACCATAAGCATTCAAATTCAAATATGAAAGTCCATGTAATTCAGTCAAATTAACCTTCATCAGATATACATTATATTCATCCCAAAGGCTCATGGTGAAATACACAATCCGCCCACTATCTTCGACGAGTGCAGGATCAATGTTAGGTGCATAAAATCCGAGAAATTCAGGACGGGAAATAACTCTTGAAGGTTGACTCCAGGGTCCCCAGGGATATTGGGCAGTTCTTATCACGATTTGTTTGACAACATCATCGAGGTTCATCAGCATGTATTTGCC
>JBHLSA010000160.1:2698-4627 GCA_048882025.1 Candidatus Thorarchaeota archaeon
GCCAAGGTAATTGTTCCACATGACTGTTATCTCACCCATGTGGGCTTCAATGACTGGTTCGGCTGCCTCCGGGTCAGAAGACCAGAGGGGAATATCTCCAGTTCCAAAACCGGTAAAATATTGGTAACTACTCTGGTTGAGAATTGAACTCTCTAGCACACGAGCTAGATAGCAAAAATGATAGCGTCCACTTCCTGTAGCAAGAAAGTAAAGGAATCCACCAGTAGATGGTGCTGTCTCATCTCCCTTGATGAGCCCCCATTCAATGAAATTGGAGTTACCTGGCCATGACATATTAGCTACTTTGTTGAAGCTTTGCCCATTTGTAGAATAAGCAATACTCGCATTGTTGCAAGTCCAATCCCCTGCTTCACCCCAACTAATCACCGACATGTAGAATATGAAGAGACAATCACCGTTACTATAGGCTGCAGTAGGAATTGCTGTCATTTCAATTCCATCGGTTTTTTCACTTTGAATTAATTCTTTAGCTAAGTGGGTAGCATTATCAGTGATCCAACCAGTTAGGATGATGCCATCAGAGGGGACAGTATCGAGGGTATAAGCCATGGTGTTAGAACGCCAGTCCCATTTATCGGGTCCAAAAGTGTCTCCAAAAATAAAGTGTAGCCGGTCTTGATATTCAACCATTAGCCCAATATCGGTTCCATAGACATTGACGCTGGTTGTATCGTTAAGTGCATCTTCTCCCGTGAGTTGACACACCATTTCATGAGGAAGACCTGTTAATGACTGAAAAAACAGAAAGCCCACATAGATTCCACCTAAGGATATCAAGAGAATCACTAAAATTGCAATCAGACGTTTTTTCCTCAACCGAATCTCCCGTACCTATATAGCTGAAAGAGCTACTTTAACCGTTCCATGCAATTAATTGAGTAGCTTATCCTCGCTGTTACTAAAAAGAGGATGTTTAATGAGCGTGAGGTTTCACCACACCCAGTAAAGATAAGCGCAGGCTGAAAATGGTTCCTTCTAGTTTTCAAGGGAGTTCACACTATCAACACTGCGGTTTTGGCACGAACGGTTGCAAGGTTCACAGAATAAAAACCACAATCAGATTAACTCGCTAACAAGTGATTTCCAACTGAAGTTCTCATCCAACCCCATTGTTATTTCTTTTCAGCTTCAGACCATTTACTAGCTAATTCATCACGTTTTGGTTTGTAGACATTGTTAAAAAAACTACTCTGAGACAATAAGACTTCTTTATCGAATCCTTGTACATATTGTAAAGCTTCTTCCCAAGCTTGCTCAAAGGTCAAACCAAACCGGGATTCGATTTGCTGGAAAAACTCTTCTTCCGTTTGAACTTTCCCACCAATTGTGAAATATAATGCTTCATCTTTTTGGGGGGCTCTAAAGGCACCCTCGTTCCCTAAATGATAGGCTTCAGGTGTTTCTAATACAGCTTTTTCTTTAATTTCGGTAAGACTTCGCTTGACAGGCTTTGCACCTTTAAATCCCCTTTTAGCAGCAGCATAGAAAATGGCTCGATTTAAGCCCCAACTTTTCGCTGAGGAAAGTGGCAATCCTAGAAGATAAGCCCGAGTAGCTTGAAGAACAGCCATCACCTGAAATCGCCCTACAGCCATTAAATCACCAACTAGAATATGGAGAGATTATCCCTATAGTTATAGTGATGAATGGTGTGGGTGGCAGAAAAATTCTTTCACTTATGAAAGAGCTATTAATGGATAGTCCCCATAGAACTTCTTGAGCGAACCATGGTTCAATATTGCGTGTTATTCCACCTTGATGAGGGTAGCACTTTTCGTTTAAATCTCGTCTTAAGCAACATTCGAAATTTATTAGCTGACCTTGGTAAGGAGAATGTGAGTATAACACTCGTCGTAAATGGTCCTGGAGTGAAAATGTTTCAGAAGGAAATTTGTCCTGATCCAGAGG
>JBHLSA010000161.1:0-4626 GCA_048882025.1 Candidatus Thorarchaeota archaeon
AAGAGAAGAAGGAATGAAAATGGAACAGCGAACTGATATCCCGGTTTTTGTTGAAAAAAATTACTTTGCAGGGTCTCGATTCGATGATTCTTTAGATTGGATTGAAGAACGTAGTGATCGGGAGATTCATGCACGAGTAGTTGGACAATTACGAGCCAATAAGAAAGAAATCGAAGTTGAGGGAAGAGTGCTAGACATTCGTCGACGAGGTCGAAGGCGGATTGCCCTCCGTATTTATACCGTACATAAGGGCCCTGAAGAACTTGTTGATACAGTTCTAACTATTGGTTCAGATAAAACTGAAAACGAAGAGGTTGCAGCTCGCCAACTCGTCTTGATGAATTGGCTTCGACGTAACCTCAATGAGGATTTTTATTTTGATGGTGAACTTATAGATCATGCAGTTAAACGAGTTCAAGAATTGATAACATACACCGAAATTGGTGCACATATTTGGGGTACTTCCAGGGAAGGGCAAGAAGTGGCAATACAAGGTGTTATTACGAACGCACGCATGGAACGGCTTCGTGTTGGGCTTTTGGAATTACGAGTCCCCTCATCCCAGACATTACCGGATCCCACCCAGCAAATACTCACGATTGGAGGTAGAGAAACGGCACCTGAAATAATGCGCGAACTGATTAGTATAGTGCCAGACATTCTTGCGAAAAAAATGCTCTTCACCCCTGCGTTTGCCCGAACACATAGTAAAGTTGAGAACGTTATCACTGCAGAGAATCTGACAGTTACTGTTGATGATAACTTTGACATCATCCGTGATGTAACCTTTAAGTTACCTGCTGGCCAAATCATGGGTATAATTGGTGAATCCGGTTCGGGAAAGTCTACCGCAATTCGTGCTCTTATCGGAGATATTATTCCGACTCGTGGCCGAGTCTTTATTGGTGGTGTAAATTCTACTCGCAGAAAGCAGGTAAAGCCCATCTTTGGCTTTGTCCCACAGGATTTAGGTTATATGTATCAGAACTTTACTCCCTTAGAGAACATTATTGAATTTGGCAAACAATATGGTTTGCCCGAAGAAGAACTTGTGCGACGTGGGAAGATCCTTCTTCGAGAACTTGGAATTTTTGAGAAAGGAAATCAAAGGGTCCAAACACTTTCAGGAGGAGAAAAACGCCGGGCATCAATTTCAATTTCTATGGTCCATCGGCCTCAACTACTAATTCTCGATGAACCAACATCTGGGCTTGATCCTGATGCCCGTAGTGAACTGTGGGATTATCTCGATTATTTGAACCGTGAATATGGCACTAGCATGCTTGTTGTAACCCATTATCCAGGTGAGGGAGAGTACTGCGATAAGGTAGGTGTTTTCATGCGGGAACGGAGTTTAGTGGCTTTTGGGAGCCCAGCGGAGCTGAAAGCCTCGCTTCCAGGAGGAGGTTATGCCGTAGGGATAATCCTTCAGCAACCTCGCCCGAAAATTGCCACGCTTTTACAAGAGGTACCAGGTATTATCCATGTTCTTGAAAGAGGTGAACTCATTAAAGTGTTCAGTGAATTACCGCTGATAGACATGGCTGAACGTGTTACTCGTGCATTACAAGAACAAAATGTGGCTATCAAAAGTGTAAAACCTAAAATGGCAGTGGATATGACAGATTACTTCATTCTTATCACTGATAGGCAATTCGAGGTGTAGTGAGATTGAGTAGAGGGGATAAGCCACTTCGGAGTAAAAAGAGTGTATTTCTTACTTTATTCCTGTGCACTCTTCTTCTAATAGCACCATTCATCCAGGTTAGTCATCCTAGTATTACACTCAGAAATAGTCAAACAAATGTAGTTGATGCGAAATCAAAATTATCACAACCATTATTGAAACTCGCATCAGCTAAAGAAAGAGCTCACTCCCCAGTTGATATTATCGCAAGTTTGTTGCCAGAAACTGAATGGAGCCAAGCAAAACGGGCTATTTTACAGACGGCCGCAATGGCTAAAATTAAAGCATACCATGAAATCATTCATGCAATTTCACTTCAAACAACAGTCGGAGCATTGTTTAACCTTGCGGGTCTTCCTGAAATCTACAAATTATGGACTGACATTGGCTTCCAGCTTGAATCCATTGAAGCCAAGCCATCTCATCAAACCCTCATTCCTCCCAATGGCTATTTTCATCCCAAAGACGTGATAGAAGCCGAACCGTTGTATTCTATCGGAGTAAATGGGTCTCACACCATTGTCGCAATACTAGATACAGGGATTGATAGTACGCATCCGGATTTGGATGATATGGACGATAATGAAACAACCAATGACCCAAAAGTTCTTGCACAAGTTTCATTTGTCGAAGGAGATCCATTTCCCTTTGATTTAAATGGTCATGGCACATACTGTGCGGGCTTAGTTGCGGGTACTGGTGCAGCAGCAAATGGGAATTTCACAGGTATCGCTCCAGGAGCACAACTCATGAGCGCTAAAGTGCTTCTAGGTGATGGAACAGGTTACTCCTCGTGGGTAATACGAGGTATTGAATGGAGTGTGGCTAATGGTGCCGACATCATTTTACTACCCTTCTCAACGCTTGGAATGCCTGGTGACCCCTTATCTGAAGCTATTCGAGTTGCTACAGAAAAAGGGGTTCTCATAATTACGGCCGCAGGAGACCGTGGACCTAATCATATGACCATCATGTCCCCTGGAGAATCGATTGCGGCACTAACGGTGGGAGCATATGATTCAGAACTCGGCATTGTACCTGATTTTAGTAGTCGTGGACCAACTTTTGATATGCGTACCAAACCGGACTTGGTTGCCCCTGGTGTTAATATCATATCTTCGTCATTGTACAATATTATACCAACAGAGATTGGGAATATTTCGTTTCCCATATCGCCAGGAGATTTGAATTTTCTGGGTATTGGAGGTTTTGGGACACCGATTAATAGCAATTATACCCGAGCCAGCACCACTTCAGCATCAGCAGCTATAACTGCTGGAGCTGCGTGTCTATTACTTCAGGGGAATCGATTTGCACCTCCTGAGGGAATATCTATTGGTATCCGTCGAGGAGCCACACCTTTACAAAATGAACCTAACATTGAGGGAGCAGGTTTACTGAATGTCTTAAGTGCTCAGTCTGAACTTCAAATTCTTCATGACCCCTTTCCAGCGGAGTTCCGTACACGGAGCGTTGGTATTGGATTACCTTACTATGGTATCCTAATGAGCGAGTCATCTACAGAAAATGTTACGCTTCTTATGAGTGGGTATGTAACAGCCATGGCAGCGGTGGCAACTAGTTCTATAACCAACTTGACTATGTTTCATATGTTGTTAGGTATGTTCTACTTGGCTGTAAATGATAGCAGCCCATTACCTTTTGCCTTATTAAACGTTGAACAAGAATTTCACTGGACTGCTTTACCATATGGGAATTACATTCGAGCAACGGGGATTCTTTCTTACAATGATCTTCTAGTTATTCCACGAGTTGAGTCTTGGCAAATTAGTACTGGTCCAGCTACGAACGCATTTCGAATTTCCCTTTTCTTGATCAATATTGGAACAGAAACAGCGTCTAATATTCGGGTCTATAGTCTTTGGAATTTTGACCTTTTTTCAGGAGCAAATGATACATCAGCACAAATAGGATTCTTTAACAGCACCTCTCAGTTATTCCATATTTATTCCGACGTATTACCACCTAATGAAACAGCACGGGTGGAGCAATACACTGGAATTAAGGGAACAACACCATTTACTGGATTTGAGGTGGGACCCTATAGTGAGGTAAGTAGTCGATTACAAAATGAAACCATAAATGGGACACCAACCTTTTCAAGTGATGAAGGAGTAGGGTTTGCCACGCAATGGCTTCTCGGTGATTTATCCGCAGGAAGTAACGCTAAGAACGTTTCCTTGACTCTGGGATTTGGCCGTAATTTCACTGCACTAGTGTATGGAATCAATGAAACTGAGCAAGCTATGGTGTCATCACCTCAATCTGATCTTTGTATGATTCGGGTGCATCTTCCTCGAACAGGATTGACGAATTCGTTTTATGAGACCTCAATTATTGTATTAAATATCGGAGACCTAGGTATTGATTCAATAGCAGTATTTCTGACCAACCGGTCACAACCAATGGGTGGGGCAATCTTTGCACGATACTTTCAATTAGGAATTGTAGAACCCTTCCAATATCGAGAACTTCACATCGAATGGAATCCGGAAGTAACTGACATTTACTTTGGGAGTTGGATAGTTTCACCTACTATAGATTTTGATTTCTTTCCCCCTTCAATTCCACAGGACCTGTATCCTCTAGACAATTTCGTCTATCGAGATGTGTTTATTAGCAAACCGCCTCAAATGCGTATGCTCATCCCCTCATTCCTCCCCTATGGACCAATGCCACTAAGATATCCAAACGATTATGCCATCTATAATTTCACTCTGATTACTACCACACCTATCCATCGCCTAACAGTAAATCTTGCGCCTTATATTAATCCTACAATAGACACACCGATTGACCGAAACCTCACTACATGGGTTAATCCTCCGACGCTCTCTCCCTCACTTATTGAAAATATCCGTGGTATCGCCCAGTTTCAAGTCCTTACTTTCATTCCTACATTCATCGAATCAGGCCCC
>JBHLSA010000162.1:0-4616 GCA_048882025.1 Candidatus Thorarchaeota archaeon
ATTTACTTCTTCATGGCAATGGTTCTAGCTTGGATCTATGTTTACGTTACTGAAATCTTTCCTACCAAAGTCCGATCGTCCAGCGTGGGTATTGCTGTAACTGCATCCCGACTCGGATACGTACTGGCTCCGTTTATTGCCGTGGGAATATTCCTCACATTACCAGCTAATTGGATGGCTTTTTGGGTGATAGCAGGAGTATTCATGATGTTTCCGCTGTTAGCCTTCCTTACGAAACCCTATGAAACTAAGGGCAAGGAGCTCGAAACCATCGACGAAGAAAAGTAACCTCAAGTTTGAAACTTGTAGCCGGTTGAACCGCTTCCCATCAACCGGCTTTCCACCTATTTTTTCCAAAAACTTTAACTTGGTCAGTGGAAACGCTAGCTTCGTTTGTGACGAAAGAAACCTGAGCATGCATATGGTGTAATACCTTTTTTCTCTAGCTCGTCAAGGATTAAGTTCATACCAATTGAGTCAGAGCTGTCATGTCCTGCAATGACAACATAAATGCCTTCTTTTTCCGTTTCTTTTTTCAAAGCCTCAGACCAGTGCATAGTAATCACCGTACTCACACCTGCTCGTGCTAATTTTTGAATGGACTCGGGTCCAGGACTTGTTCCGCCTGTGAAAAAGACAAATTTCTCACCAATACTGCCTTCGGATTTGCCTATTAGAATTTCAGGACCTGCTCCTACCTTTTCGGCCTCTTGGTATTCAGGGATTTCGAGAAGGGTATCAATTAGGTCGCCGAGAGTAGTCGGGTCTTTTTCTTTTATGAAGTTGGTTAGGTATTGGTAACCCAATGAATCGGCAGGCGTGTGTGCACACATAAATGGCATGTCGAGTAAACGAGCGGCATCGATGGTCTGAGTGTGGTTGCGAACTTTTGTCGTCCAGTGAATTTCTTTTAGACGCTTAGCCATTGCGGATTCTGCCTGTGCAATAGGAACGCCAATTTGTGCCCAGTGTTCAGGCTGCAAACGCATGACAAAATCCAGGCGAGAGCTTCCTATTCCGTGAGGATGATGCGCGAGGACAAAGTCGATTGGCGTGCCCTTATCTCCAAGTCGGTCTGCAAGGACAATCTCTCCTGGTGTTATATCAATCCCTACGAGACCATTTTTCACTTCGCGGTTTGGATCTCCATATAATAAACGACAATCCGTATATGGATTCCAAGTGACATCCTTATCCGCAAGATCTTTTTTCCTGCCTTCGAGTTTATCGAGTTTTTTCTTTGAGGCCTCTAATACCTTTTTCACTTTTTTTTCGCCACGAGGATCAGCCTTAATCCCCATGTCGACTATCATCCGGTATATCTCTCCAAGTTTCATAAGGTAGAAGTATTTTATTGGGTTGTTTGAATCTTTCGGAAAGAAAAGTATGGAAAATAAATTCGCTAGTTTAATCCTTTAAAATGCCATTTTGCACAGCTTGTTCGAGTAGGTAAAGAGTATGTGACCAAAGTTTCTCTGATCCTTTTTCCATATGGTGTTTTGAAGCAATCACTTGAGACTTGGTAATATTATGAATTCTCCATGAGCAGCCTCCATTCAGGTAAGCTAATAACAATGGCTGGAAGGAATCAATGGCACGTGCAAATTTGGCTTCTGGTGTTTTCATTGTTTCATACTCTTCCCAGAGCTGTTGGAGCTCTTGTTGTTGGTCAGAAGGTAATAGTCCGAAGATTCGGTTGGCCGCTTTGTTTTCCCGTTCATTTTGGTCTTTTGTCGCCTCTTGATCGTAAATGAAGGTGTCACCCGCATCAATTTCAACAATATCATGGATAAGAAGCATCTTAACAACTCGGAGAATGTCGATATTAGGGGTGTTGGAGTATTCGCTTAGCAAGAGGGCTACAATGGTAATGTGCCAGGAATGTTCTGCATCCGTTTCTTTGCGACTTGCATCTACAAGCCAAGATTCACGACTGACTTGTTTTAGCTTATCAATTTCCGCGATGAATTTCATCTGTTGTGAAAGACGAACAGGATCCATGTAGGAATCTTAAAGCGAGGATACATATTGCTTTGACGGACGAATAAGATTACTTGTCTTTTCCACCAGTATCAATTTCATCGTCGGCTCCAAGATATTTTGAAATATCAACATCAACAACACACATTGTTGAGAGCTGTTGGGTGCCTCTTGAATCCATGTACTTTTTGAGGCGCCTTTGGAGTCCAGGCAGATATTTCTCGTAAGCAAGGAGTATAAGAAGGGGCATGTAAATAAAAATGAAAGGGTTTAGAAGGGTAATCATCACGATAAACCATGGAGGGACCCATGGCCAATAAAACACAGACGCTGTTAGGTAAATGAATCCTATGTGAGCGATAATTGAAGCATAATAAATGAGAACAGAAATTCCAGCATAACCCGCTAAGAGATAAGTTAAGACCCGACCTGCACTAAAGAGTTCTTGAGAACCACTTGGTGGTTGGCTATGAAATAGAATTTTCGTATCATCAATCAGCCAAGATGATGGCAAAATAATTCCGAGAGCGAAAAAAACAATTGGAAAAATTACTGCAGCGGTGTTCCACGCATTAACAGTCAAAGGGAGTTCAGGCGCCCATATTATGAAGTATTGGCCGATATACGTAGCAACCGTGAGAGACAATCCAAACGTAATTAACAAGGTGAAAAGGGCTCTACGAAACACAGTATAAATCGGTGATGGCTTTTTCGTATCAAGGCCGTAGTAATAAACTTCACTTCCAGGGTTTAGCAAGCGGTTTAAAGGTAATACTAACCATCGGGGAGTGATAATTGCCATTAACAAATAAAACGGAATGGTTAGAATCGGCACAAGATACCAGATTACCAGCCAGTCTATAACACCATTTCCAGCAATAATTGGAACAATATCAATATACCCAAAAATAAGAATCGGAATTATGTAATTAAGAATTGCCCAGATTACATCCAAAGTAATAACTACCATCATTACGGTAACGATGATTAGCGTCTTTCGTTCCATTGAGAATCACCTCGTTTATCCCGTTATCAAACAAGGTGGTGTGACCTAATAAAAGGTTCTCAATTGTGTTTGAAGGAGCCTAGGATTTTATGGTTTCTTCTTTGAATCTTATGTCGAAGGTTTCGAGTTCCTGCAGGATTGGCTCATAAAGTTCTGGTACAATGGGAATTTGGACACCTTTTAGATCTATTTCATCCTTTAGAATCAGATTGGATGCGATTGCTGCTGGGAGTGCGACAGTGCGGCTCATCGAGGAATCGCCATTCGGAATCCCATAATCGATCAGGGTGGAGCGTACTCGCTCAATGGAGTTATCTTTGTGCTTAATAGTGAATTGATGTTGCATCACAATCATGTCTCGTTCTCCCGTTGAATATTGGAGCTTATCTTCAAAAAGGGTCACCAGAACATCAACAGGGCTCCCTCGCTCCAGAGGAATGATTTTGTCATCGAATAATCCCAACCACTCATAACGGGCAATCACTGCGTCATCAATCGGAAGGTTGAGCCTTGCGGCCGCCTGTTCTTTGAGGTTGGTTGCTGTTGAGAGCTTTAGGTGCTTCCGAAGGAAATCTGCATAAGTGAGATTCACTAGAGTTTGCTCTTCTAAATCAAGCAAACCCAACTTTCCAATATTATACATGGTTTTACACCAGCCTGGGTATCGGAGAGTTCCTCGAAGCATAGTCTGAACGCCATGCAAGCCATAGATGTCCACGTATTGGATTGAGTCGCGATTGGGATATCCCTCAAAGTCCCCGAGCTCGGGAACACTTTCGATATGACAACTATTGAAAAGCTCGTCAGCAGGAATTTGTACCTCCTTTCCATCTTCTCGGAAAAGGGCAGAGTTGCGTCCAGCTAAAAGAACGCCTCTTGGGCTCCAAGAGAGTTTGTATCCAAAAGGATTGGTATTCGCATCAGGAGCTGGTAATCCACCAGTGAAACTTGTGAACTCAAGGATTTTACCGCCTTCTGCTTGAGCTTTATGTATAATTTTCATAGCCGACATATGGTCCTGTCCAGGATCTACACCGCACTCATTAAGCAGAATGATACCTGCACGTTTTGCTTGTTCATTCAGATCTCGCATTTCATCTGAAACATATGAGGTGGTTACCATGTTTAACTTGTACCGCAAGCATTCGCGAGCGACTTGTACATGAAAGGTGTAGGGGAGGAGTGAAACTGCTAGGTCAGCCGGTTTAATTAAATCTCTCAGGTCTTTGGGTTGCCGAGTAATATCAAAAGCTCGAGCTTCACCATTCGGGTGGTCTCCGATTAGCGCCATGGCCTTACTGACCGTTCGACTAGCCACAGTGACTTTATAATCGTGGTCAAGCATATATTGGATGTATGGTCGAGCCACCAATCCTGCTCCTAGGACAAGCACATGTTTCATTCGATACACACCTTTAATCTTCAGTTTCAAACCGTCTGTTTACAAATACTTTTTGAGATATTCATATTCGGGAGTAAGTGTGCCCTGATAGACGATCACTGCTTTCTTTAGTTCAGGAGGAAGTTCTAATTCTTTAAAAGGGACCGTATAATCTGCATTTGCAATTGGAGGAATAAAGGGCAGAAGAGTTTCGCTAAATGAAGTTGAAGCCTCGCGAGGTAATTCCGT
>JBHLSA010000163.1:0-4614 GCA_048882025.1 Candidatus Thorarchaeota archaeon
AACAGATTGCTGCCGTCCTGATATTCCACGGCGTTGACATCGGGTGCAAAGCAGCCAGCATCCTGCATGTCAATGATATTAGCCCCTTTGAATTGAGTGATTTACTTCAGCAGAATAAAGCCAAGGCTCCAGCAAAGGTGGGTAGCGTCACACCAAAGGACATTATCATCGAATCTGGTAATACAGGCTTCCCGCCTGGACCACTCATCTCTGAACTTAGTCAAGTAGGATTGAAGACTCGTATTCAAGGTGGTTCTATCTGGATTACTCAAGACCATACTGTTGTGAAAGCTGGAGAAACAGTAGGTCGCTCAGAAGCACTGGTTTTGTCTCGATTGGGAATGGAACCGTACGAGATTTACCTGAAGCTGACCGTGGCTTACGATAATGGCGTCCTTTTGTCTGCTGATATCTTCGAAATTCGATTTAGTGATGTCATCAACCAATTGACAACCGCTGCACAAGAAGGACTTGCTCTCGCATTAGCCATAAACTATGTGAACCCCGAGACCATCTCATTACTACTCCAGAAGGCTGTAAGTGAAGCTCGAAGCCTTTCCCTCTTTGCCGCTATCCCCACCGACGAAACAACTGCTCAAATCCTTGCTCAAGCAGAACAAGGAGCCACTGCGCTTGCCCAGGCGGTTCGGTCCAAGAAGCCTGAGGCGATGCCGAACTGAACTTGGTGTAATTAAGACAAAAGATTAAAATACGCCTCAACGGAAGCGTTCCCCCTCACATATAATGCCCCTGTCTTCCCCAATAAACTCTCGGAGGACGAGAACAAAATGGAATACATCTATAGTGCAATGCTGCTTCATAAGGCTGGTAAAAAAGTAAATGCTGCTGGTCTAACAAAGGTGCTCGAAGCCGCTGGCGTCACACCCGATGAAGGTCGAATTAAAGCCCTCGTCGCCACGCTCAAAGATATTAAGATCGATGAAGCTATCAAAGCGGTTCCTGTTGCTGCTGCACCTGCTGCTGCACCAACGGCGGCTGCTGAAGCTCCTGCCGAGAAGCCTAAAGAAAAGCCAAAGAAAGAAGAAGAAGAAGAAAAACCAGAAGAAGTTGCCGGGCTTGGTGCCCTCTTTGGCTAACTCACATTCAGGGGTCTAATCTCCCCTCCCTCTCTTCTATTTACCACATTTTCTCCAGACAGTCACGAATAGGTCATTTATGGAGGTTTTCTGCTAGCGGCCACGCCGAAGATACCACCCTAAATCGAGCTGGTTGGTAATCGTGATTTTTTCAGGTTTTGTTCTTCGCAGTCGACCATACCCAAGTCCATCATGATGTTTATTCATCACTAACATCTTTTGGTCCTTTTGCAGGTCTGTTGGTATTGTGACAACATGGTGATTGGTAAGGCTTTGACCATAGAGAAATCGTTGTTCCCCTTTCAAATTTACAATAAGTTTTGCGGAGTCCTTGATATCATCTGCAAGATGATGAAGCATCGAAAGGCTTGGTTGCAACCCCTTGGAAGTTAGATTTCCAACGAACAAACCGAGATAGTAAGGATGACGGTGCGGATGGATTTGTTGAAACAATTTCCATAGCTTTGAAGAAAGAAGAAAGACCTCTTGACGAAGACCTTTTGCAATCAACAAGTAGGAACCAGCAAAAAAACGGGTTACTGCCTGTTCATTGGTATATTCGGCTAGTCCATGGCGAATTTGTTTCTCTTCTTCAGGTGATGGGGGCACAAAGGTCAGGCGGCGAGCTTTTTCATCCGACATATGAAGAAACCCTCCATTTGATGTTTATATGGGTAGAAGCGACGTGCAAGCTGCACAGACGAATCCAACTCACGACCAAAAGGGGCAGTAAACCCCGGATCTCCCATCGGTAACTTTGTGTCGACAATTTCAATAGGGCACTGATGGAGCGCAAAATCAATGATTTCCTCGTTTTCTTCCGGCGCAAACGAGCACGTGGAATATACCAAACATCCATCCGTTCGAAGAAGCTTTACTGCCGCCAGAATTAATTTCTGTTGCACACGCATCATCGTTGTGATATCCTCTTCCCTCCGACTCTGTTTTCGAGAGGGATCCACAGGGATTAGTCCCTCACCTGTACAGGGCGCATCCAGTAAGACAGCATCTGCTTGAATTCCAAACTCTGGTAATTGAGCGGCATCCATACGTATCACAAGCGCGTTTTCTACCCGCATCCGAGAAAGATTGGACCGCAGACTTCGAATCCGTTTGCGACTTATATCCGTCGCTAACAAAGCCCCTTCATTTTTCATAAATTGCGCAATCAACGTTGTTTTTCCGCCGGGTGCCGCGCACATGTCCACAACCAGATCTTTATTCACCGGATTCAAGGCTTCAACCGCCCATATTGAAGCCTGGCTCTGTAACATGTAATGCCCCAATAGATATTCTGTAGTTGCACCTAATGGCGCCTCAGACCCGTAGAGACGAAAGGCATAGGGGAGGCCTTCCACCAACTCCAACTGGCTTCCCTTTTCACGCAGCCGTGACGCTAACGCATCTGGGGAGGTAGCAAGGGTGTTGACCCGAATCGTCTTTGGTATTTCGAGATCATTACCCTTAAGAAACATTTCAGTATCTGCCCCAAACAGCGCTAAATAGCGTTTAACCATGTATTCGCGATAGCCATACTTTTGGGCTAATTGCCGCGTATCAGTCACTGTAACCACTATATTCTCTAGCAATGCGGTAATGCTTAAGAAGCATCCGCCTCCACACCATACACACACTACTATTTGGTGAACAATGATGTGCTTAGCTATTCCTGCTCAGATCGTCAGCATTGATGGCGACACCGCGATTGTTGACTTCGGAGGTGTCAAGCGGACAGTCTCGATTGCGCTTGTAGAAAAAATCGAACCAGGTGACTATGTCATTGTTCACACCGGCTATGTGATCCAGAAAATGGATCGAAAAGAGGCCGAAGAAAGTCTCGAATTATGGCGCGAAATTCTGGCGGGGGACTCAGTTCCAGAAGCGTAACGGCGTACACTTTTTCTTCATCAATTTACTTCCATAAAAGAAAGAAACGGCTGTCTCCTGCAAGAGGAGACACCCGATACACTGACTAGCACGTCTGAATGACGTATTGCTGTTTACTCTTCCTTAGCTTCCTCTTCCTCGATTTCTTCAAGCGGAATTGGAGGGGGTGTAGTAAGCATTGTCCACCCAATCCAAGCCACAATGAAGAGCACCAGCACAATCGCTAGCCACATCGGAATCGCAACGGCGAAGTAGGGTTCTGGAATCACAGGAATCCACCTGAAAAATGCCAGATACCAGGGGTGGGACCAAGGATTACCGGCCGTGGTATACCACATAAATGGCCAAACCAACGCCCAATAGGTGTAATAGAGTAGGACAAGAATAGCAAAGAGGAGAATGAGGAAACCATAAGCTTTATCGCGTGCCATAGTTTGGTACCCCTTAATTGAGGGAATCTGGAACTGCCTTGCTCTGGGCTTATTCTTAAGTCTTACCCACAGGCAGTCCCATTGTAGAAAAGAAACATCGTATTTCCCCTAAATAGTTATGGCTAATATAGCCGGTCAGATAGTATAGAAGGAATCGCGATGAAAGCCGTGATACTTGTAGGTGGATCAGGGACACGCTTACGCCCCCTAACCTGCAGTCGACCCAAACAACTCCTACCCCTCACTACTACAACTCTCATCGGCTATCTCCTCGAACAACTAAGCCATAGTGATATCACCGAGGCTATCTTAGCCACAGGTAATGGTATCGATCAACTCAAAGACGCCCTGGGGGATGGATCCCTGTTCGGATTAACCCTACATTATTCATACGAATCGAAACCGTTAGGAACCGCTGGCGCCATTAAGAATACTGAATCGCTGCTTCAAGATGAAACCGATTTTTTGGCACTAAACGGCGACATTATATCTGATATTCAATACAACCAGCTGATTCATTTTCATAGGCAACATCACGCGACCACCACCATTGCTCTTCATCAAGTAGAAGATCCAAGTCGATTCGGAGTTGTAGAAATCTCCGCGGAAGGACGAATTCACAATTTCATCGAAAAACCCTCACCAGACACAGCACCCAGTAATCTAATCAACGCTGGGTGTTATGTATTGAGTCAAACAGTACTAGATGCCATTCCTGCAAGCACAGAAGTGTCTATTGAACGTGAAATCTTTCCCCGCCTCTGCCGATCTTCGCGAGTTTACGGTTGGGAACATCATGGTGCCTGGGTTGACACTGGGACGCCCGTATCTTTTCTAAAGGCACACCGAATACTCAATGAAAAACAGGGCAAAACAATGTCCATTGATTCAGACGCCAAAATAAACCCCTCTGCCAAGATTGGTGCCAATGTAACGATAGGTAAAAGGGCCGTTATCGGTCCGAATGCACACATACAAAATGCTGTGCTTTTCGATGAAGTCATTGTTGGAGAAAATGTCACGATAGACCACGCTATCATTGGGCAAGGTGTAGTTATTGGACGAGGAATTACACTCCAAGATTACACAATAATTGGTGATGGCGCCATCATTGACGCGGGTGCCGAGATTTTCCCAGGAGCAATGATTTGTCCCCAATGCCACATAAAGAAAGGGGAAATTCCTCCTCAGTGCTTAGT
>JBHLSA010000164.1:0-4604 GCA_048882025.1 Candidatus Thorarchaeota archaeon
AGCTGCGATATATCCACCGCCAATAATTACAATACTCTCTGGAAGTTCAGTAATCTTAAGAAGGGTCTCATTGGTTAAATAATTGACTTGATCCAATCCCTTAATGGATGGAATGGAAGGACGCGCCCCTGCAACAATGAATATTTTATTTCCTTGAATTTTTTCGCCGGCAACCTCCATTGTGTAGTTATCCGTAAAGTGTCCTTCTGTCTCATAGAAATCAAGGTTCTTTGCATGCTGTAAGCCTGCCCGCATATGCGCTAGGCTGTCATCAATCGGCTTGCGCATCCGTGCCATTATTGCTTTGAAATCAATATTAATTATTTTAGCTTCAATTCCAAGTTTTTTAGCTTCTTGAATTTCGACAACACGATCTGCGGGGTAGATGAGCATTTTTGAGGGGATACACCCGACATTCAGGCATGTTCCGCCTAATGGGCCTCGATCTACATAAGCAACTTTAAAACCTGCCCGGTAGGCTTGGTCGAGGATAATTCCGCCTGATCCTGAACCAATGACGATGACATCATACTTTTTCATGATGCTAGATATGTTTTCTATTCCTTAAAATTGATACACAACTTTCCATATCATCTAATTGCATGAGATCTGCCATTTGGTTAGCTTGTTGTGAAATGGGTAGTGAGGGAAGCTGTAGTTCTACAACAACGGGAAGATGATCAGAGGCATAAGAAACTGGCACCGTGTGCGAGATGACAGTAATGGTCGATGAAACGAATACATAGTCGATGCGCTCATAGGGGTCCCAAGATGGCCAAGTTTGATTTCCTGCTTGGCTTACAGCGACTGTAAAGGAATCATTTAGGTACGTTGTAATATCGGCGTAGATACTTTGATCGACTGAATCATTCGAATACGCATTGACATTAAAGTCACCTGCCCAGATTTTTAAACCAGCTGTATCCATGACCCAAGGAATTCCTATATCCGCCTGAATTTGGCGATCAGCGGAGCTGAATGCGGAGAAGTGAACAGCATAGACTGAAACCTGTTGTCCATCAATATTGATTTCAGCTCGTAGGAGTGTATCATCTTCACTTGGACTTGGTAGTAGCAAGTAATCGTAGTTGAGAATAGGATATTTGCTAAGGATTACATCACTTTGCCAAATATGATTAGTTGAAGTTACTGGTGCCAGATACATATTAAGTTTCAAGGCTAACCATCGGGATTGATCTGTTGATCCTGACATAATGACCCCTGTATCAACCTCTTGAAGTACGAGTATATCCGGGTCTGCTTGTTGTATTGTTTGTAGTATCGCGTCCAAATCTAATCGGTTCGTGATATCAAACGCTTCATGGATGTTATAGCTCATAACTGTGAGTTGTCCTGAAGGTTGAGGTGTGATGTTATAGGTAAAAGACCCCCACCCCACTATGAATAAGAGAGGAATTAATAGAAGAATGAAAGGCAGAATTGTTTTCCAATGACGGTGTATAGTTGTACTCATATAGATAACCTCCCGATTTTGTATGCAGCAAAAGAGGATGTGATACTAAGTATTATTGCTGCAAGTAACAGAATAGTGATTGCTTGACCTGCGAAGAAAACGCCGATATCACCTAAATAGGCATACGTGAAGGTGAAGGCATACATAAAGTCCCAAAGAATGAAAATGAGCATTGCAAGGAAGATTGCAGCACAGAGGTTGTTGGCTGACCACTGAAACTTTGGGTGAATTACATATTTAATAATGGTAAACAGGTTAACAAGAATGAAGATCTGAGCAAGAAGTACAAGGAACACTGAATTTCTAAGGAAAAACATTAAAACGAGTACTATAATTGTGAACAGATTTCCTAAGACGATTCTGGGCCATTTATCGAGTTTAACCGCTATTCGGATTTTGGAATTGGTTAATATAATAACTCCTATTACCATGATGATGATTACTAATGCAAAGACGAGGAGTAAATCGAGGAGGAAGTGTTCAGGGTTACTCCATCGAAGGATGTTGTGCGGATTAATCATCACCGTGTGTTCAATGAAGAAAATGAAACCAAAGCTTGCTATAATCAATATTCCCGTGAGTCGAGAAGTAATTGACCGTTGTGCAATTTGTTCTGTTGAAGGCTCTTGAGGTTGATTGGAATTTGATGGGTAGCGCATGTACCAAACAATGATAGTGAACAAGGCAATTGCTAGAAAGAGTTGAAAGGGAAAATAGGTGAACAATCGAGATGGATCATAGGTTATCCCAAGGCTTCGAAAGAAAATATCATATGTGAAGGCGAGAATAAAGCTTGTTGATAACAGAGCTGCCTCAGCAGGCACACTGATTTTTGATGTATCTTGCACCCTTTGGAGCATGTGAAATGTTAGGAAGATAGCGAAAAAACTAACAACCAAAGATGCGAAGAGCAGTTCAATCTCGTAGGAAAGTTGTAAGCTAATTGGAATGGCGAAGAGTGCTGTACAAAATGCACTGCCAGAAACCATTTTACGGGTTGAGATTTTCTTATGTGCGATAATGGCAAAAAGAGGTGCGCCAATTGCGATTAAGCTAAGAAGGGGGAGATAATATCCAGTTCCCTCCCATAGGATATTGAAGAAGGAAATGTATATGTTGATTACATAGGTTCTGAAACCTTGTAGGAAGAAGAGGATGGCAAGGAACGGGACTATCAATTGAAGGAGGAATTGCTTCGGGCTAAGTTTTTCAAAAATGAAATCACTCATTGGTGAACCTTCCTATTTCAAATTACATCTATGGCATTATGCAAGGTTCTATGATAAATAGATAACAGGGTCTGCTTTAACAGCAAATGAAAATAATCAGCTTTATCAGAAATTTTTGTCTTGAGCAGAACTTTTTCAAGGAGAATTTACAATGTGAATAGGACCCCTCTTTGGAGGTATTAGGATTTATGCCTAAATCAGTAAGAACAGCTTCAAGGTTACAAGGTGTATCACCAAGTGGTCTTCGAGAATTTTTCGAAATTGGTGCACAATTAGAAGCTAAAGGAATTGACGTAATATCATTAGGAATTGGGGACCTCGACTTACCACTCCCCCCGTTTCTTAGTGATGCGATTGCTGACGCATTTGCTACCGGGCAAACTCATTACTCGTCAAATGCTGGTATCGTCGAGTTACGGAAGGCGATTGCATATCGATATTTGGCTACGTATAATCTCGAATATGCTCCTGAAGAAGTTCTAATAACTTGTGGAGCCTTAGAAGGTCTTCTTGACACAATGTTAGCACTGGTAAATCCCGGTGATCGTGTTTTGGTGCAAGATCCTGCTTTCGGCTATTTCGCGAATCAAGCAAAAATAGCCGGTGCAGAAGTTGAATTAATACCGATGAGCCCTCAATTTGATATTGATGTTGAAAATAAACCTCCACACCTTGTGATTATCAATTCACCTTGTAATCCCACTGGTTCGGTTGCCTCAGAGCAAAATGTGAAGCAAATCGTTGAACTCGCAAATGAACATGATAGCATTCTCATCTCAGATGAATGCTACGAATTCCTACGTTATGATGGTAATCCACACACCTGTGCCGCGACTTTTAATCGAGATAATGTGATTATTGTTAATAGTTTTTCCAAGTCTTTTGCGATGACCGGTTTACGGTTAGGCTATGTGGTAGCACCAGTGCATTTGATGAGCCCAATCTATCAAGTTCATCAATACAATACCGCCTGTGCACCAACTCCTATTCAGGTGGGTGCCATGAAAACGCTCTCAAATCCCAAGGCCTTCCAAGGGATCATTGGGCAACATCGTAATGTGTTGAATGATCGTCGGAAGGTCGCCCTTGAATGCTTTAAACCTATCAAGGGCTTCAAGTTTACTTATGAGCCTATTGCTGGTTTCTATCTATTTCCTAACGTGGAAGGAACAGGAATGACTGGTCCTGAGTTTGCCATCTCGCTCTTAGAAGAAAAGGGGGTTGTAGTTGTTCCGGGTAATCAATTTGGCTCCGCTTATCCAAATAATATCCGGATTAGCGTAGGGTCTGCGCCACCTAATCGGATTCGAGAGGCTGCTTCACGAATTGCAGACTTTGTACAAAAATAGAAGTACATTACTTATGGATTCTCAGATATGAATCCAATGCTGTTTGTATTGGCTTTTCACTGAAGTACTGGGCTAGCTTGTTGTAATTCCACCCGAGAGGGGCGAGAATAGTATCCGTGGCACGAAGCAACAGTTCGGTGTACTTTTCTTTGTCATAGTGGACGGCTGCAGTCGTATTGGGAAGTGCAACGCGACGTAACGGATGACGTGACCTAGAATCCGTGTGCACATATTTAATGGCTTGTCCGGGTTGAATAGCTTGTCCACAACGGCTGGCGAGTTCAGCGGCAATAGCCTGGCTACACTGCTGTTGGTATTCGTGGGGCATTCGACTTACGTTTTGAGTGATGGTGAGATCGTCAGTGGCGACATCTTCACTATGCAGCCGGTCTAAGTAATGTTTGACGATGTTGAGCAGAGTTGGCAGTAGCTGTTGCATTTCGTCTGCATCTTCAGCACCCGCAAGACAGGTAAGGAGGTCCTGCTGGAGCTGCTTGATGAATGGTGGAGTGTCGCGACGGCGGAGCTCAATGCCTCGAACTTTGATGGTGC
>JBHLSA010000165.1:0-4599 GCA_048882025.1 Candidatus Thorarchaeota archaeon
TCACGAATTGGCAATCGATGGGTAACGACTTGGTTGACTCGTTCCCGCAACTGAGAACGCCGAAGCAACCCCCTTACCTGGAACCAAGTTCTGTACATCAGTCGTCCACTTATTCCAAAGATTGTTGCAGCTTTAAAAATCATAAGACGATTCAGATCGACCTCAAATGGTTTCGGAAAAACTCCGAGAAGACTGACACGACCTCCCTTGGTGAGAACTTCAAAAGCGGTGAAAAGTCCATCGGGATGACCACTCAGTTCAATAGAAACATCCACACCATTACCATCTGTAGCGTCTTTGATGGCTTGGACAATTGCATCCCGACCATCTTCGCTTGCACTAAATACTTCATCCGCGCCCATTGCCTTAGCTAGATTCATCCGGGTTTTATTGCGTCCACCCGCCGTAGCAAATACCTTATCAGCACCCAATTCTTTGGCGACCGCAACAGCCATCAACCCGATAGGACCCATACCAATAATTGCGACATTGCGTCCAGCAATATCTTCAACATTATTGATTGGTAGAAGGGTTTGAACCGCATTGCCTAAGGGTTCTTGAATCGCCCCAAGTATTGGGTCAAGATCGGCATCATTTTTACAAGCATTGTGCGCAGGGATGGCCACATATTCAGCAAATACACCATCACGGTCTACCCCGAGAATCGAGATATTCTGGCACACGTGTTCTCTACCAGTTAAACACTGAAGACAAGTTTGGTCAACGATATGGGTTTCCGCAGATACCATATCACCAACCCGAATGTGGTCTACTTTTGATCCCACATTGATTACTTTCCCTGACATTTCATGACCAACGACCATAGGTGGTTTGATACGATTTGCTGCCCACTCATCCCATTCATAGATATGCACATCAGTACCACAAATAGCAGCACCTTTGACTTCAACAAGAACATCGGTTTCCCCGAGTGAGGGCTTTTCAACTATACTACGTTCAACACCAGGCCCAGGTTTTGTCTTCAGAAATGCATCCATATTTATCATCTTTGATCAATTTGCCTTGGGAAGCTGTTGTAATAGAGTGCTATTTGTTTATTTGCGTTGCTTCAAGATCAATATTACAAATACAAATGGACCTCTAGCGCTTAATACTGAGTTCCACACCGTCGTTACCAACCATAATAAACCGACTTGTATATCCTCCAGACTCGCGAACATGTTTTAGATAATCTTGCATCTGGTCTTCATGTTTTCCAACATTATCTGCTACTATCATGCTTCCACGAAATAGATGTGGTTCTAGTGCCTGTAAATAGGCAAAATATTGAGATTTCGCTGCATCAATGAATACGAAATCGTATTCATTTTTTAGAGTAGGGATAATTTCCAGGGCATCTCCGATAAGCACTTCAACCTTTGGTTCGATTTTTGCACGTTTAATATTTGTTCGGGCTTGTTGTGCAAATTCAGGATTAATTTCAATACTAGTAATTTGAGCTCGAGGAGGTAATTCTTTGCCGAGGAGAATAGTTGAGTAACCGACATTTGTTCCAATTTCTAAAATGCGTTGGGGATGAAATTCACGAGCAATACGAACTAAGACTTGGCCACGGATTCGACCAATAATGTAATGGTTTTTGGAAGCTTCGATCTCTTTGAGAATCAACTCTGCATCTGTTGTTGTCATAATTGCTTCCCCTATATCGGTTGATTTCGCCTTTCTCATCCAGGAATTAATCTTTCTGTGATTCAATCTTGTTTCGATTAACAAGAGAAATTGCATTCGATGGACACGTACTGAGACAGACCCCACACCCAAAACATTTAGAGCTATCATACATGAGTGTACCGTTGTCAATTGAACGGGCTTGGAATTGACATCGATTTACGCAAATTCCACAATGAGTACACTCTTCATTATTTTGCATCGCTACGAATTCTGAAGCGACAACTGCATCTGGTATTTCAAATCGAATTAATCCAGCAAGTGAATGGCAACAACATGCACAACAGCTACAAATAATAAAAGGACTCGCGGCGCCTTTATCAGTATAAGCAATATGAACAAGCCCTGCATCATGGGAGTAGCGAAGAGCACCTAATGCTTCTTCAAGCGAAACCTGTTTCGCTTGACCCTTAGCAATTAGAATCTCAGCCTCCCTATCCATTCCAATACAAACCTCAAGTGGACCATCACACTTCTGTAATTTAACACGACAACTACAGATTCCTAATGAAATAAGTTTAGCATTCCGAAGAATGGCTTCGGCTTGTTTAAGATTATAGATATGAGTTTGTCCTTCGATTTTCAAGTCAATAGGAAGCGTTACAGCTGTCATTGTTGCAACATAGTCCCGCTCGAGTTCCTCACGGGTCCAGTCGTTCTCGGTAGGCATTTTATTTTCTTCCACTCGGTTTTGAACGGTTTTAGAACTTAAAAACGCAATGCCGTTATATGATGGTTCATCATCCCATTGGTTTTTCTGCAGAACCAAGATATTAACCAGATAGTAAGATCTTCCAACGGAGTTGGGATATGTGCTGGTCCGAAATCTCAACGAGTGCAAAGTCATTAAGGCTATAGACGGTACGATTCTACGCGAATTACTAAATCCATATCGAGAGGGCACCGAACTTCAACTTCGATATAGCATCGCACATGCTATCCTTAGAGCGGGAGAAGCATCATTGCCTCATCGACTGACTAAAGCATCAGAGGTATATTATCTATTACAAGGAACGGGTATTATCCATGTCGATGAAGAGGTATATGAGATAGGTCCAGGTTCTTTGGTGTACATTCCGCCAAATTCAATACAATATTTAGAAAACACTGGTGAAGAGAACATCGAATTTCTTTGTATTGTTGATCCATATTGGCAACCTAAAGATGAGGAACTAGTTGAATTCTAGTACCTTCAACTCAAACAGCCCAAAATTAAAAGAGAGATAATCCGGAACCTCGCTAAAACTAGTTTTGGTATGCAAAGCATTAAAATGAAATCTATACCTAAGAATTGCGGAGCGAATATTGGGTGAAATGGGCAATCCGATCGAACCGAGGTGTAATTACCACGGGTCAGTCCCCTAATAATGCCCCAAAAACTGAGTATCAAATAACTATAGCATATTTTGCGTTCCATCAAATATGGAAGATATTTTCGAAATGTGATTTGAATAATGAACCAACAAAGGATAAGACATCGACCAAGTAAGAAAGAGAAACTTAAGGATCTGTGGAGAAATTTCTGCCAGTCTAAATATGGCATTATTGGACTTGGAATAATTTCATGCACCTTTTTCATGGCAATTCTAGCACCAATATTATACCCGATCTATCCTGGACTACGAGTTGGAAATGTTGTGGGACCACCAAGGTGTGCACCAGGTTGGTTAGCCTTTTTCGATCCATTCGCAGCTCCCACGGGTAATTACAACCCGGATCCTTATTTCACAAATGATAACAGTTGTAGAATGGATACTTCCAACCCATTAGTTGCTAACTTTTCATACGATATGAATGAATTTGTTGGTGGTCACCGTTCTGTAAAATTTTCACTATTTGAAAACAACAATGCAGTTGCTTATTCAGACGGTGTATGGGCAAAAATTAGTTTTGTCTTTCCTTATCGTACACCAGCAGATATAGCAATTCAATTCGTTATGAAATCAAAATTTACAGGAAATTTCACGCACAATTCAGTCGTTTCATATTTGAAGGTGTATCTTCCGGATGACACACCTCCTGTTTCAGTGAATAAATATTATTTTGAGTTTACGCTCTTCAAAACGGATTGGGAAATATATAGGCGCCCAATTATTGACATTATAAGCAACCATGTATTTCGACCTTTTCAAAATGTTACTATCGAGTTAGGCTTATACTTTAATGAAGAAGATGCAAGTCGAACTGGTACTGTTGAATTTTGGTTCGATCAATTGGAAATTCTAGGAGTAAGTCGTTTCTATGGCTTGCTAGGAACTAGTACGGATGGTAACGATATTCTGTCACAGCTCTTTTGGGCCTCTCACATATCACTTTATGTTGCGTTATCAACGGCAATAATTAGTGGCACAATTGGTCTTTGTGTAGGACTGGTTGCAGGTTATTCAGGCGGGCCTGTTGACGACGTTATAATGGCTTTTTCGAATTTTTTCCTCATCTTTCCAATTTTACCTGTTTTGATGGTATTGATGGTATTGCTACAAGGTGCTAGTTACGAATTTGTAATCTTTATAATAGCATTATTAACTTGGCCTCAAACTGCGCGTGTAATTCGTTCCCAAGTTTTAGTTGAAAAAGAAAAGGGATACGTGGAATCCGCTCGTGCGGCAGGAGCCAATTCACGATATTTAATTTTTCGTACAATTTTGCCAAATGTGTTGACAATTTTTCTTGTTCAATTAACACTTCTCGCAGCTAATGCTGTAATAATTGAAGCTAGTTTAGGTTTTTTTGATTATCAGCATAATTTTGATGAATTTCGAGGAACTCCAGATTCACCTATATTTTTGCCCATTAACTTTGTTTCCTGGGGACGAATGATCGCTGTAGCGTTCTATGGAAATGCTCTTGCGTATGGAGCCTGGTGGATGTTTTTCCCTCCAGGAATATGCATAGGTGTATTCGTTATTG
>JBHLSA010000166.1:0-4595 GCA_048882025.1 Candidatus Thorarchaeota archaeon
CTGGTATTGATCTCAGGTGTATTGCATATTGTGGATGAGGCCCTCACCGGATGGGTTTCTTGGTTTCAGCGATATATACCTTCAATGACGGTTCGACAGTTTTGGATAGTGAATGCGCTCTTCCTTCTACTGTGTGTAACTGCACTCATGGTAAATGCGGCGCTTCCACTATTCAGCCTTTCTGTAGCTGCGTTAATTGCAACGAATGGGTTTATCCATATTCGGAATTCTGTGCAGGAAAGAAGATACACGCCTGGTGCGATTACGGCGATTTTCCTTTATCAGCCAGTGGCCGCAGTGACTTATTTGATCTATGCAATGGCAGGGCTGCTTCCACTTCCAACATTTTTGGGATCATTATTGCTTGGTGTGATGTGGATGCTGGTGGTCATCCTCCTTGTGAGCTGGCATTCACGAAAGGTAAGTTCGTTGAACTGATGACAATAATTTACACAACAGGTTCAATAAAGACCCCTATCTCTATGAATAGTCAAAATCATATTAGGCTTGAATAAAGCTCTGCCCAATATGATGCAATTAATGGTCGAAAAAAGGAGAGTGTGCCACTGCGTCTGCTTTTCTCATAAGATTTAAATTGATTCTATTATTACTTTGGTCTATGACGCAATCTCCAAAAATTGAGAAAAAACAAAATCTACTGAGGAATAAGTCCTTTTTAGTAGAAACAATCTATATCATCACTATCATCATCATTACCATATTAATTGTGCTTGATTTTGTTGATACAGGATTTTTCCTCGGCCCATATCGCTTTTCTCACTGGATGGGGATAATAGGGTCTTCTTATATCCTGGTTTTCGCACCATTATATTATATACTGAAACGTCGTTTTCCCAATCGCTATAAAATTCTGATAAATCTCCATATCTTCGGTTTTACTACTTCTTTCTTATTAGTGTCCATCCATCTTGCTGGACAACTTAGTCGCCCGCTACAATTTTATCCTGATCTCGGTGGTGGAGTAGCGCTCTATATTATCGTAGCTATCCTAGTTGCCACCGGATATTTGTATAGATATAATCCCATTAAATTGAAAAGTGGAAAAATGCTTCAACCTCATACTAACAGGATGCTCCACGTGAGTCTCATCGGTGGATTATACATCGTATTGATTGTGCACATCGTACTAAACTTCATACTTGCGTAAAAAATCTCTTTTTTTAGTGTTAGACCCAAGCTACTGACTAAAAAACGAATAATACTTAGTCAAATCTATCCAAGAACAACACCGACTGAAGTCAGTGGATGAATTGGATGATTAGACCGTTTAATATAGCTTTTTAGGTGTATAGTTAAGCGATTTTCAGGGAGTTATGTGCGATTCTCATGCGTTTCGAAGAGATACGTGCCAATTCTTGCAAATGACGTGAAAGATAGATTTGTTTACCATCATAGAATCGAAAATCCGATTCTTTTTTGAAGAGCAAAAAATACAGAAAGTTGATGTCATCGAACTTACTTCTTATCTTCATGCATTCTTCCAATGAGACTTAGAGTGTCTACACTGGGTCGAATTTGAGTTTGATGTGGAAAAGATGGGTAAAAATCATTCAAAGCAACATGGAACGATGAAGCATGATTCACATAAGGGTAGTTCGCATCATGCAATGATGATCCGTGATTACCGGAAACGCTTTATCGTCTCGATGATTCTTACCGTGCCAATCTTGTTACTGTCTCCATTAATTCAGACCCTATTAGGGCTGACGCCATTTCTTTCATTTCCTGGATACACGCTGGTTCTTTTTGGGTTCTCTACAATTGTCTATCTGTATGGTGGCTATCCTTTCCTGAAAGGATTTATCCAAGAGGTCAAGAAACAGCAATTGGGTATGATGACCTTAGTGGCGGTTGCCATTACTGTCGCCTATGTCTACAGTAGTGCCGTTGTCTTTGGGTTACCTGGTGTTATGTTCTTTTGGGAATTGGCCACCCTAATTGATGTCATGCTTTTTGGGCATTGGATGGAAATGCGATCCATCATGGGAGCTTCGCGGGCGTTAGATGAGTTAGTCAAATTACTCCCCATTACCGCCCACGTTCTACAACCCGATGGAACCACCAAAGAAGTGCCCACCACTGAATTACAGCATGGTGATCGGGTTCTCATTAAACCGGGCGATCGTGTGCCATCTGATGGTGTTATCCTTGAAGGGCAGAGTAGCATGAACGAGGCTATGATTACTGGTGAATCCCTCCCCGTTGAGAAGGGTCCTGATGATCCGGTGATTGGTGGAGCGATTAATGGGGATGGAACCCTCACCGTTGAAATCACGAAAGTTGGGAATGAGACATATTTAGCCCAAGTGATTGATTTGGTTCGCGAAGCTCAGGAAAGCCGTTCGCGCACCCAAGACCTTGCAAATCGTGCCGCATTCCTTCTGACAGTAATCGCACTTTCCGTCGGTGCATTAACATTGGTGACATGGATTGTGTTAGGTCAAGGGCTTACCTTTGGTATTGAGCGAAGCGTTACCGTGATGGTTATTGCATGTCCTCATGCCCTTGGATTGGCAGTTCCTCTTGTAGTGGCAGTTTCGACTTCGCTCTCTGCGAAAAATGGTTTGCTGGTTAGAGATCGAGCGGCTTTTGAACGCGCACGGGGATTAGACGCTATTATATTCGATAAAACCGGTACGCTGACAGAAGGCCAATTCTCAGTAACCGATATTGTACCCCTTGCTGACCTGAATGAAGAAACTTTGCTTCAATTCGCCGCATCACTGGAGACATTATCTGAACATCCTATAGCCCAAGGAATTGTTCGTGGAGCAAATAAACAAAAAATCTCTCTCAAATCAGCAAGGAATTTTCACGCCATTCCAGGCAAAGGAGCAGAAGGACTAGTCGATGCCAAACAGATCAAAGTCGTGAGTCCGGGATACTTGAAAGAAAAAGAACTGCTCCCTCAAAATGAGACGATAGAGAAGCTAGCTCAACAGGGAAAAACCATCGTCTATGTACTCGTCGATAATAAACTTCAAGGTGCTCTAGCCCTTGCAGATGTGATAAGAAAAGAATCCAAGACCGCAATTGCTACACTAAAGCGCATGGGTATTCAGAGCATGATGCTCACAGGAGACAACCGACATGTTGCACAGTGGGTATCCAAAGAGTTAGGTTTAGATGATTATTTTGCAGAAGTGCTACCCCATGAAAAGGCTGCAAAGATCCGTGAAGTTCAAGCTCGAGGACTCACTGTTGCGATGGTAGGTGACGGAATTAATGATGCCCCTGCCCTTGCCCAAGCCGATGTGGGAATAGCAATCGGAGCCGGAACCGATGTCGCCATCGAAGCCGCAGATATTGTACTGATCCGTAATAACCCTCAAGACGCAGTGGCAATTCTTGGTCTTTCTCGAGCAACGTATAAGAAGATGGTTCAAAATTTGTTATGGGCAACCGGTTATAACGCGGTAGCAATTCCATTGGCTGCAGGGCTGCTCCTTCCGCTAGGAATTCTACTGAGTCCGGCTATTGGGGCAGCGCTTATGTCAATTAGTACAATCATTGTTGCAGTCAACGCCCGATTTCTCTCCGTCAAAACTGACTCATGAAATTCAAATTGAATGATTTCTTATAACACGATCTTGTCGTGGAGCAAGCGCTTTTTCCGACCCTTAACTGCTATTCTAATTAGTTTCGAAGACTTATTTGAAATATTTATACTTGTAGAGAATCAATTTACCGCTGCTTTTTTTCCAAGAAGAATGTATTACCAGTGAGAGTGAGCAATAGCCCTCAGACCATCACACAGCATGAAGCATATATAGGGACCTCAAGCTTAGACTATCGGACCAGTGATGGGCATGAGCGAAGAATCTCCGCCAGAAGGGGTTCTCGACTATTCGGAATGTCTAGCGAGCCTCGGGACGGACCCAGAAGGGCTGAAACCAGAAGAGGCGAAACAGAAGCTCTTGGAATACGGATGTAACGAACTCACAATGAAGGAAAGGCAGAGCCCCGTTTCGCTCTTCCTCCGTCAGTTCAAATCGCCTCTGGTGTATGTTCTCATTCTTGCAGCCGTTGTCTCTATTCTAGTAGACCATGCAATAGATGCGGTGGTCATCGCAATCATTCTCTTGATCAATGCGACCATAGGCTTCGTCCAAGAGTGGAAGGCAGAAAGGACCCTCGAGTCCATCAAGAGGCTCATAGAACAGAGGTCTCTCGTCATTCGCGATGGAGAGGAGGTCGAGATTCCCTCCGCGGAGCTGGTGCCTGGCGACCTGCTCATTCTCAGAGCTGGAGAGAAGGTCTCAGCCGACGGAAGGGTGCTATTCGAGAGCAACCTGCATGTCGATGAGAGTCTCCTCACTGGAGAGAGCGTACCAATCAAAAAAGATGTGTTCTGCACGGTTGAGAACCCACACTACTATGAGGAGTCCAACAAGGTCTTCGCCGGCTCATATGTCACAGAAGGACGCGCTCGTATTCTGGTGCTGGCTACTGGTGATAATACCGCCTTGGGCGAAATCAACAAGGAACTCGCGGGCATCGCTAAGAAAGAACCAACCATTATGATTCGATTAAAGCGACTGAGCCTCTTCTTTCTTGCTGCAGCAATGTTCTTC
>JBHLSA010000167.1:0-4536 GCA_048882025.1 Candidatus Thorarchaeota archaeon
GTCTAACCTATCTCATGTTTATTCAACGCATCGAAAACGTAGCCGATCATGCCAAAGGTATTGCCCAATCCGTCATATCGCTAGGCAACGAAGAATGCCCCAAGGACATTCTTAATCTTGCTTTGAAAACGGGTGATCACGTTAACCGAATCTATGTCATGGCTGCGGAAGCTATGCTTATAGGCGATGATAAAGCCGCTAACCACGTAATTAACGAAATTGAACACTTTGTTCCCATGCGCCAACAGGCAGAAGAACTCATGGAACAACATCTTGTAAAACTTTGTGAAGAAATGCTTCCCAAACTTACGCCTGAAACATGCGCCCTCTTTGGTCCTCATCAGAAAGCAATGTTTTGTTTGGAAAACATTTTCGAATCTTTCGGAAAGATTTTGGAGCACTCAAGCGCTATCGCAGAAAATGCAATAGATCGTGCACTCGAACATGGTCGACGCAAACCTGAGAAAGAAACAGCCAAAAAAACCCCGAAGAAATCTTCTAAAAAATAGCAGGATTGCGTTCTTTGTGGTGCCAAAATTTTAAGAGAGTATTTTATTAGTAGCGCTTTTCAAGTTGTATAGAAGAAACCGGGTATCAACCCGCTCATACTCTAAAAAGCCATCACCTCACTATTGTAGTTTTTTGCTCTTCTCTTTACTTTTAGTGAGAGGTACTTTTTACATCTACAAACACCAAAATCCTCAAGGAGATAGACACTAGTCTATCTAATACGGAGAATCCCTGTTATAAGACAAGGTGTGACCGCTTCTTTGGAGATTTCCCGTCAATGGGCTAGGAATAGAACATCATCCGTATGTTCTGGCTAAGTTTTGGACAATGGGAAATCATATTTGTAAACATAACTACACTAAGAAAGGAAGAGGCAAAATTTCAGTGATATTCAATTCTATCCGGTCAACCGATGTTGGTAGCTTTCCACTTATTCAAGTTGATATGAGGCGCTATCGGCAAGGTGCTTGGGATATTGAAGAAGGCATTTCGTCTGATGATGCCGATTATTTTGTGACACAACATAATGAAATCTTTGAAAAGAAGTTCAAAGCGCTTGGTTCGAATCAAAGTGTACCCTGTTATGTGCAAAGTAGTTATTCTCGTGATATGCTCACTCAGTTCCTTGATCCGATCGTACGCCACGGTCAAGGGATCAATAAACTAGATGAAGCCTATCTCTGGGATGGACGCCCCATTCAGCTTCCGTCAAAAAATAGCCAGATTGCTGAACTTCTCGCGTTGAAGAAGGGCGCAAAAACCATTTGTGATGTTCATGAAATCGAACACATCACTTATCGTGCTTGTATCACTGGCCCTTTCGAGATGATGACACGACTTTGGAGGGGAATGGGCATCGCACCCCGCTATGACGAATCGCTGATTGAAGCCTTTGCCATCATTATCAGACAATACATGATCAATGCGAACATCGAAACGAAATACATGAAACCCCTGGTCTTCACCCTTGATGAACCCTCCGTTGGCGTCACTGGTATCGGTGACCTGTTTATTGATGCTGAATCAGATACCAATCTTTCTCATCTTCTCTCCTGTTGGAACCCAATCATCGCCCAGATTCCCCAACACTGTTTCCGCGGTCTGCATTTACACGCTTCACCCTACCATCAACTTATCCACGCCAATTGGAACCTCTTAGAAGCCCATATCGGTGTCAGTGTTCCAAGAAACTGGCTTAGTGAACACGATCGTTATATCCGCGCCGCCATTCTGCGCACCGAAGGACCCACCTTTCCTCCCGGAACAGACTTGAAAGCCGCATGGGCGGAAATACAATCTGGTAACTATTCTCCTTATCTTCAATCAAAATTAGAAATGCTGAATCATCTTAAGAATGCCATCAAAGAATACGGAAGGGATCGCATTCCCTTCGCAGGACCTGAATGTGGTCTGGGGCCGTGGGATTGGAAATACGGAGACACCATGGCAATAACTAGCTTACAACGCCTCAATGAAGTTGTAACTGAATTTAATCAGGGTTGATTATAAAATTTCTAATAACTTGGATTAGACACCGGCCACTTCGATTAGCATGGGGATTAACTCTTCCCATTTTACAGCCATAATATGACAACCCGCAGCCTGTGTCGTTTTTCGGAGTTCCCTGATAAATTCTCCATAGTATTCAACATTCAATTCTGCGATTTTTTCATTTCTTCGTGGCTTGTCTTCGATCTTCTTCAATTCTTCCAACTGACTAAGAAGCTCCTTAGGAACTGAAACACCTGGCACATACTGATTCATCCACTGTCCAATCTTATAGCTTTTGAGAGGGAAGATGCCGACGAGGGTGGGTATGTTGATGTGTTTGATGGCTTGCATGAATTGTTTGGCTTTGTCGATTTCGAAGACAACTTGGGTTTGAGCGAATTCGGCGCCGATAGCTTCTTTGCGTTCGAGTTTGAGGATTTCGGGTTCAAGGGGAATGGCCCCAGGATTGATGGCGACGCCGACATGGAATTTGGGCGGGTTGTGGATTTCGTGGTCGTTGAGATCGGTGCCTTGGTCACTAATTTTGCGGATGAGGGCGGTAAGGCTAGCGGAGTCGAGGTCAAAAACAGGTTTGGCTTCGGGTTGATCTCCAAGGCTGGGATGGTCGCCGGTTAAAGCGAGGATGTTTTTGATGCCAAGGGCACCAGCAGCGAGGAGATCTGCGAACATGGCGAGTCGGTTGCGGTCACGGCAGGTCATCTGGCAGACTGCTTCTAATCCGGCTTTTTCTTGAATCATGTAGGAGGGTCCTAGAGAGTTCATGTAAGCAAAGCGTTGGGGAATATCTGTAACGTTGGCCGCGACGACGTGACCAACGAGTTTTTTGGCGCCTTCGATGATTTCGTCCATGTCACCAATTTTTTCAGGTTCAAGTTCACCTGTGTAGACGAATTTGCCGGCATAGATTTCTTCCATGAGTTTACTGTACGCTTTACGTTTTGTCATTTGGTTCTCGGCCTCCTATATCTCCAGTTTTCTTGGGGATTGAGCGACACGCCAATCTCGTGGTTCACGGTACTTTCGGTACAAATCCAATTGGCCCAACTTCTTTAATCGCTCATAGATGAGGTACCAAGCGCAATCGTTTTTATAGTTTCCAACTTCGCATTTGCCCTCCAGCATCCCACCACAAGGGCCATTGACTAAGGATTTGGGACAGCGGGTCATGGGACAAATACCACCTGTTTCATTAAGCAAACAGTCACCGCAACCACTGCAGTATTCGAAGAAGTGACCAAGTTCCCGATCTTTGCCTCCCATGCCAAAGGTGTTAACGGCGGCAAAGACTTTCATGTTTGGAAACACATCAATTAGTGTCTGTGGACCAACACCACAGGCTAATGACACCATAGCATCGACGCCTTCGATTTGGGGTCGGAGAGTAGTAGCAACCAGTTGTCGATCACATTGACGCAGAACCAAGGTGTGTTGCACCTCTCCAGGCTCGTTTCTAAGTTGACGGTCCATCCGAATCAAGGTAGCCAGCGTTTCTGCCTGCTTCTCTCCGCCAACTTGATAAATTCCCGAGCAACCATCACAACCAACGACCAAGATGTTTTCGAAACCATCCACGATTTTTAAAATTTCTTCGAGGGGTTTCTGTTTTGGAATGATCACTATCTTTCACCAGAATGCATTGGGTAAGTTATTTTGGACAAGTGACCGTAACGTATAGTTTTTGGGTATATACGGCTTATCCTCTTTCGGAAATTCATACCTGTTAAAATGCTTAATGGTTCTCCAATACCTCGGAGATGGTATTCAGTAAATGGCCAAATCGAACCGGTTTTATGAGAAATGAAGCGGCGCCTGCCTTGAGGGCCATTTCACGCGCAGTTTCATCTGCACTTAAGAAAATGATTTTACTTGTAGGATCAATCTGTTTGATTTCTTTAGTGGCCGTCACCCCATCTTTGATGGGCATTCGATAATCCATGAGCAGGATATCTGGTTTGGGATTAGCGTTAAGAAAAATTTCTACAGCTTGAGCTCCGTTCAATGCACTCGCGATCACCTGAAAACCTTTCATTGAGAAGAAAGACCTATACACGCGTTGCAAATTCTCATCATCATCGATGATGAAGATTGAAACCATTACGGCTCCCCCCTGGGTAGAAGAACGACGAAATTCGCTCCTTGCGAAGAATCACCTCTAACTCGATCTTCAACCCAAATTTGCCCGCCATATCGGTTGAGTATACGTTGAACCAGGGTTAATCCTATACCTGATCCTCTGACGCCATCGAACTCATCTTTGTATCGAGAAAAGATGTGTTGCTTTTCGTTATCTGAAACACCTGGACCATAATCCATAATCTGGACTTTGACAAAATCCTTGTCCTCGACTTCATTGGCCTCAACATCAACTTTGACAAGTTCGCTTTTATCCACCTTCATGACGTTATGAAGGAGATTGAAGAAAAGCTCAGTGAGAAAACCATCTGCCACAATCCAGAGTTTATTCTGTGTGACATTTGTTGATAAAAAGAGCTTCTTATCAGGAAATGCGCGCTC
>JBHLSA010000168.1:0-403 GCA_048882025.1 Candidatus Thorarchaeota archaeon
CATTTAGTAAGAATTATTGTTCATATGATAGGAGATGGTACTCTTACGGAAGAATATGGAACAACAAAAAGCCCGCACTATACAAATGGGAATGCATTTCTCCGAAATCAGTTTCTTCGCACTTTGAAAGAAGTTTTTGGAGATGTTTCGGATTGTTCGCGCTGTTATTATGATCGAAGTGGAAAATCTCGTTCTTATGTAGCTTTCGCAAAATGGATAGGTTATCTTCTTCGACATTGGTATCCAGATGCGCGATTTGATGAGGTATCTGGATCTTTGCCATCTGCATTTTTTCAATTGCCTTTTGAGTTGAAAGTAGAGATGGTTCGGACGTTTGGTGATGATGATGGGCATGTGGGGGCGCATTGTATTCGGTTTACTTGGGGGGGTGCGACGATTCTGG
>JBHLSA010000168.1:413-4533 GCA_048882025.1 Candidatus Thorarchaeota archaeon
ACGAAGCCGTCTATGCGGGTGAACGACCGGACAGGCGGCCGGTCGTGGGTTTCGGGGCATGGGGGGGCGCCTTGGATGCGGTTTACTTCGGGGGGTGCGACCATTCTGGAACAGATACGTGGGTTGATTGTGGAGTTGATGGAGGCGACGTTGCCCGCGAACAGCTATGAGGAGTTGTTGCAGTCGGTGGGGGTGGTGAAGGCGTGTCGGAGTTGGTTTATTTTGGATGTGTATCGGCCGGTGTTTGGGTGGTATGCGGAGCATATTGGGTTTACTCATCCGGAGCGGGCGGAACGTTTACAATTTCAATTGGCTTGTGATGCGGTGTGGGGGGTGCGGGGGTTGGATGGGTTTGATTTGGATTTGTTGGTAATAGTAGGCTTGCGGGAGGTGGGGTCGGTTGCAGATGTAGCTCGACGGTTTAAGGTGCGGGAGGATTTTTTGTTTAAAGTGTTTCAGCGGTTGCAGAAGTTAGGGTGGATTGAGGGGGTGGAGAAGCAGAAGTTTACCACAGTGTTCCGAACGACGTCTGCGGGTGAACTGTTTCTTGAGCGTACGTTGAATCGGATGTGGGATTTGGGGGATCGGGTGGTGGTGCGGAATACGTGGTGGCAGCGTTTACGTGATGGGTTGATGGATCGATTTGGTTCGGCTGCAGCGGTGGCTCGTAGGGTGGGGATGCCAGAGACGACGGTGCGGGGCTATTTGCAGGGGCGGCGGCAGTGGATGCATGCGCGGTGGGTCGTGGCGCTGGCTCAGGCGGTAGGGTGGGGTCGGGAGCAGGTGTCGGCTGGCATCGTTGTGGCCTTTGCGAGGGAGTTGGCGCCACGGTATGAGCAGTGTGATTTTCTGGCCAAGGATTTGGGCGGGTATCGGCGGTTTTGTGCCGGTGAAATTAGTTTTGATGCGTGGTTGGAGGGTCGGCAGATAGCAGTGGTTCGTGAGGCCCAGTTGTTGGATGTGGGGTTTGCGGAGAAGTTGCAGAGTGCGTCGGCGATTCGGGACCGGATTATTGCGCTTGCCAAAGCCGCGGGTGGCGAGATTTCATTAGGGGTGTTGAAGGCGGATGGAGTGTTGCAGACGTTGGTTGCCGATCGGTATCCGGCGTATGTAGCTGATCGGATGGCAAAGTTGGTGAATCAGGGGGTGTTTGTACGGATTGCAAAAGGGCGGTATAGGATATTTTGGAAGGAACTGTTGGACCATTTGAGGATTCAGTGATTCTTAGGTTTATATGGCATTTCCGATTTTCTCTTAGGCTTTAATTACCGTTTTTTTCTTTGCTTGATTTTCTTTTTCACTTTTGGTTTCTTCGTATAAAGCAGAAAGCCAATGCTAAAAGCAAGTATTAAGCCAAATACAACTATGAAAACAACGACGACTTCGGGGGGTAGGGGTGGTAGAGGTGTTGTAAGTTCATTCCACACTGGAGTCTCTTGCACTTCAAAATTCTCGTTCAGTCGTTCCTCCTTTCCTAGTTGAATTAGTACTTCAATTAGATCATGAGATGCCCGGATTTTTTCTTCTCTGCGGTCATCGACTTCCTCAGGATTGCTTACAAAGGCGCCATGAAGATGACTTTGTAACGATAAAATAAAATCTGCAGCTTCGTCAACATTAACTGCATCAAGTTTCCCAAGATATGAGAGGGTTAAATAGGGTTTATGAATCCCAGCCAATGTCAAAGGCACGATTAGTTCTAATCCGGGATCATAAGATGCTTTTACATACTCTGTGACATTTTCGATATCAATTCTCTCAAGTTCATTCAAGAGAAATAGGGCCTTAATGGCATAGAATGTGCCAATGTTCGATGAATCTTCACCAGGAGAAAGTGAGAAGCCTCCATCAGAATTTTGACGATTAATTATGTGATTCACGATGTCATTATGATTGAGAAAACTCACTTCTCCGAGTTTTACTAGCGCTTCAAGGGCGTTCGTAGTATCCCATAGGTAACCGCTTTGTGTACCTGCAGGTGGCGCATTCGTGAATCCCCCGTCTTCACATTGGAGGGTGTAAACCCAGTTGATTGCATCGGCTTGGTTTACATCATTAATGTGATTGCATGCAAACATTAGGCGTATTATTACTAATGTTGCAGATAACGTAGATTGGTCATTGGAAGTTAACCCAAATCCACCATCTAGATTTTGATAAGCAATGCAATAATCGAGTAGGTTGTGTAGAGTAATTGTGGATAATCCGTTTAGCCACGAAAGCAAAACCACTGCATAACTAGAAACTACTGGGTCTCTTTCGGAATAATATGTATCCAGCTTATCAACGAAAAGTCCGTCATCCATTTGTAAGGCTGTAACAAAATCAACAACGGCTTGCCTACGACTTGTTGAGTAACTTTGGAAAAATTCGTGAGTAACAGCTTCAACGCTTAATGTGTAAGTACATGAGCTACTAATCAAAAAAATCAAAAGGCTTCCCAAAACAGGAAGCCATTTTTGTTCAAGTTGAGGCAATCACTTTCTTGCTCCTTAAATTTTCGATTAATAGTAATTCTCGTCTACAAGTATGATTGTAAATGTGCTATAGGCGACTATCATAGCTCCGATCGTAAAGAAACAAAGCACAAACATAAGGATATTTGCAACATATGTTGGAATTGGTATTCCTAAATTGGCGTTTAACCAGATCATCGCGATTGGAATGCTGACTGGCCAGTAAAGCATTGCTAAAGCTAAGAACGTCATTGTATGGATTTTAGCTAGATTAATCGCATTATAGGCGCTATAACCATAGACAACTCTGAAATGATAATAATATGCAGTGACTAGGATTGCTGCACAGGCATGTAAACGAACAGGGCAACCAATAACATTATTGACCCCACCATGTTCACAAAATGTTTTCCCGAAACTCTGCGATGCTGGAAAACTTGGCTGATAATTAGCTAACCCATAACAACATGATAAAAACATTGCATCTGTGCTCGCCATAGCTCCTTCGTCAATATTGATACTAATGTCAGTGGGCCATAGCCAACTACCAGTAGAAAATGCGATACTTGGTGTACCTTGAGAGATGCCTCCATGTGAACAGATATAGGAATGACGGGGATTGGTTTCCCAGTAACTCATTGCCGTATATTTTGTACAGAATCTTGACGCTTTCATGGTATCTGAAGTATAAGTGTCTATGTAATAGTATGCAATGTCATAGCAGCCATCAAACGTAGGACCAAATGGGAAGGTATCAGCGTAAGCTTCGACTACACTAGAGGTTCGTAGAAATTCTGAAGCAGATTGGTACGCTTGATTTATTGTGTATTGAACATTTGCATTCGCTGCTGTAATCTCGAAATAAGGAATTATGCTCATAGAAATTAGAACTACAATGGATACCCCTAGTAATACTCCCTTTCTATTTATTGAGATGAAAACCACCTCCGCTCTCTATCAGCTATAAACTGACATTATGAATTCATGGTGCCTTGTATAAATTAGTTGCTGAGCATAGGGGACCATGATATTACATAATCTTAGCAAAGTTTCTGGGGGTATCTGTTCTTTGTTAGTCCTTGTACAAGTGTAGTTTCTAATAAAACATTGGACTCAGAATCCTCTATTGAACTCGAATGTTAAAAAAATCAAAACACATCTCTCAAGAAACCTCTGTGACGCTTTTTAGGGCTACCTTTTAGTGGGATGGGTGATGAAGGTGGAGGTGTTTGTACAGGTGGGGTAGGGACGGTATCGCCTTGGGAACTCCGCTTCTTAAGGGAGTCTTGTTCAACTGGTGGAGTTGCTAGTAGAGGGCTAGGGGAGTGGTTGCCTTTAGGAATCTATTTTTATTTAGGACAGAGGATATGGTGAGTGTTGGAGGGCTATTTCTTGAAGGTACAGTTGCCATCGTCTTGGACGACGCATTTGGTCGTCATTATCTTGCTGTTTAGTATTGGGTGTACCTGCTTTCCCGTTGGGTATCTTGCGCAAGAAATGCAAGGGCGAACTTATCGGCCGCCGTATTCATTTTATGGGGGGTTTCTGGCGAATCTGACATTGTCCACTCCCGTGGTGCGGGAGGATTTGGGGGTTTGTTCGGAGGTTCTGCTTTATGATTGGTCTATTACTCCTGAGGTGGTTCTACTTCTTCAGGTAAAGAA
>JBHLSA010000169.1:0-4462 GCA_048882025.1 Candidatus Thorarchaeota archaeon
CCAAAAAGTCGTGATACGAACACGGAAAAATGATCGGCTTTTTGGTGTATTCGGAGCCAAGCCCCCCCACATTCTTGACCCTGAAGAACGTAAGAAGGTTGTAGAACTTAAGACTATGTTCATTGATGTCGGAGCCTCCTCAGAAGATGATGTAAGGGAAATGGGCATACGAGTTGGTGATCCCATCGTACCCGACACATCCTTTCAACTCATTCGAGACGGAAAACTCGCTGCAGCCAAAGCCTTTGATGATAGGTTAGGCGCATTCATTGCCATGGAACTTGTACGTACTCTGAAGGAAAATAACATTGACCATCCCAATATGGTAGTTGGTGCAGCTACAGTTCAAGAAGAGGTTGGTCTCCGAGGGGCACGAACTTCTGCACATGTCATTGAACCAGATGTCGGCTTCGCACTCGAAGTTGATCTTGCAGGGGATATGCCAGGTGTTAAACCAGAAGAAGCAGCAACAAAACTCGGAAAAGGACCAGCAATTTGTACCATGGATCGTTCAATGATTCCCAACCAACCGCTCCTCGATTTTGTCATAAAGACTGCTGAAAAGCAAAAGATCCCCTATCAACTTAGTCAAATGTATGGAGGAGGAACCGATGCAGGAGTTATCCATATCGATCGTGCAGGATGCCCAAGCCTTGTTATTGGTGTCCCCACACGCCACATTCATAGTCATGTCGGCATTCTGAATTTAGACGATATAGAGAAAACCATTGACCTACTTTTGGCAGTAGTTAAGGGGTTAGATGCGAAGACAGTCAAAGGTTTCACTGAAATTTAAACTAATTCATTAAGAAGAAATCATTCCCGGAAGCTAGTTCACATGGTTGTTCAGCTCATCATCTTTGATTTGGATGGAACCCTAGTGACGGGTGAGATCGATTTTCATGCTATGCGTATTGCTATTAGAGATTTATTATTAGAAAATGGATTTCCTTTAGACGTATTACCAATGAATAGTACTCAAGATTTGCTTCGAAGTGCATTTGCGTATGCAGGTGAACAAGGCAAATCTCCCATCGAAATCAGTGAATTACGAGACAAAGTATATTCAGTAGCCATGAAAATTGAATGGGAAGGTGCAAAAAAAGCCCAACTAGTTCCCGGGGCAAAGGAAACATTGAAAGAACTCCAAGAACGAAACATCCGAATTGCCATTCTTACAAATGATAACCGAGAAGTTGCAGAATACCTATTGAAGAAACATGGATTAGTGAATTATATAGATCTTGTAATCAGCCGAGATGAAGCACCCCACATGAAACCTTCTACAGAAGGACTAGAAGTTGTTTTAGAACACTTCAAAATCCCACCTGAAAGAACAATATTTATTGGCGATTCAGCCATAGACGCAATCACAGCAAAAAAACGTAAGATTCAATTTATTGGGCGCCTTTCGAAACTCGGAACGGAGGAACAGCTACGAGCTGAAGGAGTAATTGCAGTGTTTCCCACACTCAAACCCATAATTTCCTATCTTGACCACGAAGGTCTACTACCTCCATCAAGCACAAATGAATCAAAAGGCTGATATTCACAAAACCGTTCTATAAGGAAATGCAATCTTGTATAGAACCTGAGTGTCGACTGAATTGAATCTTGAAAAATTGCTAGCTAATGGTGAAAATCGAAATACGGAATTCAAACGGATTCTGACAGAAAGAGATTCCCTCGGCGACCGCCGTGCAAAACTTGTTGCACAATTGAAGCTTATCACTAGTGAAGGTGAAGGACTATTTGTGATAGGTATTGAGGATCTTCATGGAGAGAAGTGGGAAGTTTATGGACTCACGCCTGAAGAAGCAGAATCAAGTAAAGCAATTCTAAATCTCCTTTGTTCAGAAGCTGGCATTGAAATCTTGGAGCAGACCCTTTACAATACTAAAAAGGGGATTGTGATAAGCTTCACGATAGCCCGCATCATCACACCCATCGTTCCTGAAACCCTTGGTATAAACTTGGTGGGGCGGGTAAATAGTGGAAAGACCACACTTGCAGGGGTCCTCATACAGGGTCAATTAGATGATGGGAGTGGTCAGGCAAGGGCAGTACTGTTAACTTATCCTCAGGAGCTTCGTCGAGGACAAACAGCAGATCTTCATGTGACATTTGCAGCAATTGATAAACAAGGCGACTTCATCTCTATGCAGGCTCCACTTGACAAATCTAAACGTGCCCGAATCCTTGACCAAGCACATCGAATTATCACTATTTTTGATGCCCCAGGTCACAAAGAATATGCAAAAACGATGATTCGAAGCGTGCTCGGAGCTTCAGCACAATACAGTATGTTATTAATTCCTTGCCAAGATGAGTACAAATTAGCAATGTCTGAGAAAGGGCGTAGTGGAATATTTCGTCTCGATGACATTACTCGTGAACATCTGCTCTTAGTTTCCAATCAGCAGCTCCCATTCATCGTTGTAATTAACAAGATTGATGATTGTATTGAGACAGTGCGTGAAGAAGTCCAAAATCTTGTAATTGATACTATCAAAGAAGTTGGCCATGTGCCTCTGAGGGTGACTAAAGAAGACGACCTTTCAATTATATGTCGAGAAATCAGTCATCGGGTAATTGTTCCAATATTTGAAGTCAGCTGCGTATCAGGTTTTGGTTTAGATCTGCTAAGAAATACTCTTGCCCAATTACCTTCACGCATAGCGGATGAACGAACAGAAAAACCTGCATTAGCATATATTGACAAAGTGTATCGCGGAGTAAGAGGAACTAATGTCGTTCTTACTGGAACAGTTCAAGAAGGTATTTTCAAACCAGGTCAATCAATCCTTTGTGGGCCGGATAAGGATGGACGTTTCTTGCGAGGACGTATTAGCTCCATTGAGGTCTTTAAAAAGCGAGTAGAACGTGTCAAAGCGGGTGATGTATTCGGGTTTGATATAAAACGCATTCAACCTGAGAAAATTCGCCGTGGTCAAATCATTTGTGATAAAGATGCAGATGTAAAAGCCGTTAAAACCTTTGATGCAACCATCATTGTTACAAGGCATCCTACACGAATTCGAGCAGGTTATGAACCGGTATTTCACAGTGCCACAATTCAACAACCAGTCATCTTTGCTGAGATCTATAACAAAGACTATCTTGTGGTAGGAGATGTCGCACGTGTTCGTATGACTTTCAAAAAGGGTCCTGAAATGCTTCGGAAAGGTGATCGGATTGTTACAAGAGAAGCAAATACACGTTGTATCGGAACTGTTGCGGCGCTCATTCGCTGAAAAAAACATTACAGTCATAATTCAGCAAAAGCACGAGCAAGTTGGGTAATTTTGAAATGTAGTTCATCAACAGAGGACACAGTTGCTAATGATGATTTATCCCATGCCAAGAAGTTTCGTTTTGCCACACTTTCCAATTGAGAAGCAGGAATATTTGGAAAAGTTGCTCTTAATACAACCATTCCATACTCACCGGATCCTGTTGTTTTTGCAAGAAGTCTAGTTACTAGAAGCCCTTTCGAATCAATTTTTGTTATATATTGTCGACGTAAACGAAGTTTCGTAGTTATACCAATTCGACTCAGTTCTAACCGCACGGTTGAATCAATACGCTTTGGCATCCACAGTGCAAAATAAATCGTTATACTCAGAGTAAGACAAAGGGCTATTGTGGTAGCAAGAGCAGCAGGCCAAACATAAGGATGTTGTAGAGCTATCAACATCCATTCCCACCATGTTTGTTCTGATGTTGGAGTCCAAGGTGGTCCCAAAAGAGGAAGTAAGAGAATATTCATAACGAAGATCAAAGCACAAATAATGGTGACAGCCCATAAGATAGCAAGGAAAACCCACTCAAGAATATACTGTTCGCGGGCAATCTCTGTTAAAACAAAATCATTCTTCTTCGTCAACAGAGGTGCCCTCCTCTAAAGCTTGTATATAGATTTCAATGGTCTTCTTACCGTAGGATTGAATTAGTTCTAGCAAGTAAGCAATCAACGGATGCAGATGATTGACACGAATAGAGTGAAGTCGGGGAGTTAATCGATCAACAAGAATTAGTTCTTCATTTTCTAATCGTTCTAATGGTCCACGATACAAAGATTTGGCTTTCCCGCTGTAACCGATGAGGGTTATTAATTGTTTACCAGAGGCAGCCCGAGGATAGATGTGGGCTAAAGATATGAGAATACGTCGTTGGATTTCACTGAGAGATAAAAGCGACATGATTAAATCATATGTGTCTTTACCTCGATTCTTTGACACGCCTAGCCCAGCCAGTGGTTATTCTCAAATAGCGATTGATGGTTTGGTGTTAGTTCTAAGACCGTCTTCCTGCTCTTATGGGTTTTCATCTCAAATCACAAAGGTTTCTCTAACATATCTTGCCCATTGATTTACTTTTTACCTATATTTGTAAATACGTATTTTATTAACATGTGTACGGTATTTATGTATGGCACTTGAATATATACTTTGCGGCATAA
>JBHLSA010000170.1:0-4461 GCA_048882025.1 Candidatus Thorarchaeota archaeon
GTTGGTAAAAGGAATCCAGACTTTCTTTGATCAAGTTTTTGAGGGTTGATAAGCTGGCTGCTTCATACACATATTCATAGCCACCTTTACGGAGTGTACGTGTACGGCGATGGGCAAAGCCACGTTGAACGAGATTCTGAATGGCGCGTTGAATGGTGCTACGGTTGCGTCTGAGGGCTTCTGCAGCTTCCTTCACGGTCGCTTGGCCCTTGAGAAGATAGAAGTAGGTATCAATTTCAAGACTGCGGAGTCCAAGGAAACAGTGCATGACATCGCTTGCTTCAACTTTCTGCTGAGTCATAATTTGTCGTACGCCAAATAATGCCATGATGTTCGTTCACCTGATACGGATTTATGTTAGTTTATATTGGGTAGGTTAATAATGTTGTGGTCGGTTGTTACACAATAGTGAACAACACACTATGCGGGGTGGCTAAATAAAGAAATTCTAAGTGGACAACATAAGAATCATATTATATTCGCGCAATTGATTATAGCATGTCGGGATTGCATAAGTATGACATGAAATTAAATCGTCCTTTTGATCTGGATGCGACAGTTGACAGTTGGATATACTCGGATATTCAACCAACGCCTGAGATTAAGCAGCCCGGCATGTTTGCTCGTTGTTTTCACATTGAAAACACAATAGTTCCTGTTCGGATTATACAAATACGGAAGGAGCCCAAAGCTCGTTTGGAGATTCAATGGCCAAAGGAGTGTCCTGAGAGAGAAAGCGCAATATTAGATCTAACTGAATGGTTGCTAGGATTAGATATTGACACACAATTAGTGCTGAAGGAAATTCAAGCTGATCCCGTGATTGCACATTTATCGAAGCCCTTGGAGGGGCTTCGCCCCTTTAGTCAGCCTACGTTCTTTGAAGCTCTTGTTAAAGCCATCCTTCAACAACAGGTTAGTTACCGTTCTGCAAGCCAAGTAACCCGGCGATTAGTTGAAACCTATGGTCCTCGATGCCGGTTGGTGAATGATATCTTTTATGGCTTTCCTTCTTTGGATATAATGTCCTCGCTTTCAGAGGCAGACCTTCGCGCCTGTAAAGTTGGATATAAGGCACCATATCTTGTGGAGCTCTTTCATCAGCTAGTTTATGGCCGAACCCGGTTAGAGAAGCTAGCTCAACACACTTCGTCTGAAATCATTGCTGTTTTGGATAAGTTTAGGGGTGTTGGGGTCTGGACTGCAGAGTTAGCAGTACTTACTGGCTTACGTCGACTCGAAGTGTTCCCATCTGATGATTTGGGAATCCGAGCCATCATCTCAAAGTTGTATTTGAATGGAAAACCTGCAAGGCGTAAGGATGTGGAAAACACTGCTGCACGATGGGGAAAAGAGGGATCAATGGTGCTATATTTTCTTATGTGTGCTCAAGTATTAGGCATCGTTTAATTGACTGTTTGATGTTATTAACATGATGTAAAGACTTTTATTTAGGCACGCCTAAATTTTGATTATGACTCCTGCACAAAATGGTCGGATCGAAGCGTCATCTAACGAGAGTAAATCCACATCCTCTGCCATGAGTAATGATATACCCAGTTCAAATATTGAGGAGTATTTAGAAACGATATTTCGCCTGCTTCAGAATAAGGATGAGTATGCAAAGACCGGAGAACTGGCTGAAGTGTTAAATGTGAAGCCAGCTAGTGTGACGCAAATGGTGCAGAAGCTTGCTGCTAAAAACTATTTGAAATATGAGAAAAGCAAAGGTGTCCAACTTTCTAAGAAAGGTCGAAAACTTGCCCTAGATGTTTTACGGCGGCACCGGGTTGCAGAACGGCTACTCGTCGATATGCTGGGTGTAAGTTGGGAAAAAGCCCATGAGGTAGCCTGCGAGTGGGAACATCTGTTAACTCCTGAATTATGCAAAAGTGTACTTGATCGGTTAGATGAACCTGCCACTTGCCCACATGGTAATCCAATTCCAAATGCTAATGGAACTTTCTCTTCAGTCACTGACACTACATTGGCGGATCTAAAACAGGGTGAAGAAGCTGTAATTGAGTGTATCAGTGATGAAAACGTGAATCTTCTCCGCATGATGGCGTCAATGGGTATGTTACCTGGTGAATTAGTACGAGTTGTTCAGGTTTCACCAATTGGCGATACGGTACTAATTGAAGTGGGAACCGCTCAGTTCGCTCTTAGTTGTGAATTAGCGCAACAAGTTCGTGTAATCCGAGAAGACACTGATTGACAAAAGTGAAGCGGATTAGGTATGAAAAGACCGCATAAGCGCAAATTCAAGCAGCGATCAAAATTCCTCACTGAAAATGTAATTCGTATTGCCCTTGTTGGACAACCAAATGTTGGTAAAAGCGTGATTTTCAATAATTGGACCGGTCTTGGTGCGATAGTGTCTAATTATCCAGGAACGACTGTTGAGATTCTTGAAGGAACCGTTTATCTCCAAAGAAGTGATGTCTTCTCAGCTCAAAAGCATCTAAAAACCAAGGATTTTGAACTTAATGATAAGGCACAGAGCGACTCTTTTTCTATATCAGAAACAAAGCCTTCTTCACGTCGTCGAAGAAAGGGTGGTAGGGGCTTTGGTTATCGATTTCGAAAAATGGGTCGAAAAGGTTTCTTTGAGCCTGAGAGTGGAATTCGCGCTAACATCGTCGACTTACCTGGTTCCTACACAATAATTGGTCCATCTACTGAGGATGAAAAAGTCACACTTCGCTATCTGCAACAAGATAAACCCGATGTCGTGGTGAATGTTGTTGATGCGACCAATTTGCCACGTAATCTCCTATTGACACTAGCGTTAATGGAGTTTGATATTCCGCTTGTGGTTTGTTTGAACCAAGTTGATTTAGCTCAACGAATGGGTATTGAAATCGATTGTTCGGCTCTAGAGAGTTTACTAGGGGTTCCGGTTATTCCTACGATTGCGGTTCAAGGATTCAATCTCAAATTGTTACTGCAGTCTGCAGTAAAACTGGCAATTCAAGAAGAATATAAACAGAAACCCAGGCGCATGCTTTTTCCTAATGGAATTGAAGCTAAGCTTAGAGGTCTTGAACAGAAACTGAAACAAATGCAATTATGTCCAATGAATTTACCCATCAGAATTGTTTCCCAGCAATTGCTTGAAGCCTATGCTTCCTGTGCACAGTGTATTGAATCCCATGTCGACCAAGAAGAAGCATTAAGCGAAATTAAGAAAATGCGAGATGAAATAGAACTAGAATTTCGTACTGATATTGTCTTAGTCTTTGGTGAGAAACGGCTAGATTATGCTAACTATATCACTGAGCAGGTCCAAAAAGGTAAAGGTAAACGTGTGTCTCTCACCGAACGTATTTCGGCTATTTTGACCGATCGCATTTTCGGGTTGCCAATTGCGATTCTAGTAATGATTGGTTCCTTGTTATTAATTTTCGCAGTGGGTGCAGTATTTGATTTAACAATTGGTAGCTTCTGGGACACATTCATCAATCCGACTGCAGAATTTCTCATTGGGACATATCTCCCTTGGCCAATCATCCAAATTATGCTGCTTTATGGGCTTGTATATGGGCTTCAAGGATGGCTATTTATAGCAATTCCATTTGTTGCTACCTTCTATATCCTCCTATCTATAATGGAAGATACTGGTTATCTTGCCCGCGTTGCTTTTCTTCTTGACGCCTTCATGCATCATGTCGGACTCCATGGACGCGCGATTATACCTATGCTCACCGGAATGGGCTGCAATGTACCAGCTGTTCTTGGTAATCGTATACTAAATACACGTCGCGAACGACTTATTGCTGGTTTTCTCGTCGTACTTGTTCCATGCTCAGCTCAACTTGCAGTTATCCTCGGAACTGTCGCACTCTATGGCAGTATCCTTTTTGCTTTCATAATCTATGGTATTATACTCGGTATCATTGTGGGACTCGGAGGCTTACTCCAACATACACTTCCAGGTGCTTCCCATGGCCTAGTTATGGAAATCCCTCCCCTCCGCGCGCCGCGAGTCAAACCAATCTTTAAAAAAACTTGGATTCGCTTCAAAGAATTTGTATACATCGCACTACCATTGATTATCATTGGAAGTGCAATCCTTGGTCTTCTCCTAGAATTTGGATATCTTGAATTCGTCATCATTCCTGCCGCACCACTCGTGGTTGGTTGGCTTGGTCTTCCACCAGAAACTGCAGCAGCTCTCATTTATGGTGTGCTTCGCAAGGAACTTACTGTTGAGCTGCTCATTGTTTTAGCTAATGGTCCCATCAACACGTTCATGACTATTCGGCAAATGTTTGTCTTTGCCTTAGTCACCACAATTTACATTCCTTGTCTAGCAACCATCACTGTGCTTGGGCGAGAATATGGTTGGAAGTATACGATGATTCTAGCATTTACAACAATAAGCTTAGCATTTTTATTGGGTGGTGTTGTGAATTGGTTGCTATTAGGTCTAGGATTACCATAATGTTAAAAAGTAAA
>JBHLSA010000171.1:0-4454 GCA_048882025.1 Candidatus Thorarchaeota archaeon
GATTTTTGGTTCCACAGCAAGATGTAGTTCACAGAATATCATGAATAGAACTGGATTGATGTGAGAGTTGTGACTAACTCAGTGGCCATGTTTTATGATGAAAGATTCATCCAATATAATTTTGGATCTCATCATCCACTACACCAAGACCGAATTTTGCTTCATCATGAGCTGGCAAGAGATTTAGGATTGCTCTCAGCACCTGGTGTAAGTGAGCCATCATTCGATTCTGCAACTGAAGAACAGTTGCAATACGTTCATACCCAAGATTATGTTACTCAGATCCGCACTCTCAGCAACCGAGGGGAGCGTTATATTCTTGATGGCGGTGATACATCGGTATTTCCTGGTGCCTATGATATTACTCGTCTGATTGTAGGGGCAAGTTTAGCAGGATGTGATGCAGTCATGACTGGGGTTTCAAAACATTCGTGGAATCCCGGTGGTGGACTCCATCATGCACATGCAGATAGTGCAGCAGGATTTTGCATTTTCAATGATGTCGCAATTGCCTGCCATTATCTCCAGCGCAAATACAAAACCAAACGTATTCTTTACCTTGACATTGATGTTCACCATGGAGATGGAGTTCAAGAACAATTCTACACGGATCCAAGCGTTTTGACACTATCTATTCATCAAACAGGGCGTACTTTATTTCCCAACTCTGGATTCACTGAGGAACTGGGGGAAGGGGAAGGACGAGGTTACTCGGTAAATCTTCCCTTACCACCTTATACGCAGGACCATCAGTATCTGGATGCCTTTGAAGCCATTGTTCCACCAATAATTGAAACTTATAAACCAGATGTTATGGTGATGCAAAATGGCGTTGATACTCATTTCCAAGATGAATTAGGACAGCTTATTCTAACCACTCAAACGTTTTCACAAATTGCTAATCGTGTGCATCAACTCGCACACCAATATTCACACGGACGACTTGTAGCAGTTGGTGGAGGTGGGTACTCGTATTACTCAGTTCCACGCTGCTGGACCATAATTCTTGCCCAACTCGCTGGATTCAAATTGCCAGATGAAATCCCGAAAAAGTGGCAAACGCGTTTCAATCAAATAACAGGGTTAGAACCTCCAACACACGTTTTTGATAAAAACGCACCTCATCTTTCTCAGCTAGATGAAGCCCGAATTGGCCGATTAGTTTCTCAAAGTGTTCAGCGTGTCAAGGATTTAGTTTTCCCCCTCCTTTCGATTGAGAAGTAGTACGTAATATGAGAGGGCTAGATTATACTCTTTTGATAATAGAACAGAGCCTCGGTTTTTTCAACGAGGTACACATCATTCACATTTTCTTGAAAAAGGCATTTCCCCTTTTTTCTGAACTTATTTTCAACTCTAGCTTAGTAAGAAAGACCCCTCGGAGGACAGCACATTCGATAAACTAGAATTTCTAAAATGATAATTGACAAATAATTGGTAGATAGTAAGCACTGTTTGCTCGATTGACCATTTCTTTGAAAAATTTTCGAAAGATATTAAGTAGAACTTACAGATGTTGCTTCTGAAGTGCGGAAACTACAGATGCTAAAAACCTGCTTATATCCGATGTTTCCTTGGCCTTTATTTCCAACTGTTGAATCAAATCAATCGCAGCTCGTTTTCGATCTAATTCATTAGGAATAGCAGGTAATCGCTGGGATTGGGCTAATAGTTGACTAATCTCTGGGTAGTTACGTTTCAATAAGCCTTCAATAGTTGTGGGTTGCTTTGCACCAGGCACCAGCCGCACAACACGAATTCCCGTTGGAGTGATATGTACCGATAACCGTACAGTTTTGGTGAGTCGATAATATTTCCTAGGAGGACCACGAATACTTTCATCCTCATACGTTTCCAAGAAGCCTCGCTCAATAAGTTCTTGGAGATGACGAAGAATAGCCTGTTGATGCGCCGCAAGTTCTCGGCTCAACTGCCCCAAGAACATTGGTTCATTTGCTAGGCATCTAAGAATCTCGAATCGTGTATGATTACCAAGCAGCCAAAATAGATTGATAGATTCGTCAAATGAGTTGGGATTTGACACTGCAGTACCCTCCTTAAGCGTACTAACTCACTGGTTGTTAGTAATTGGTTGTAAGTCTTTAGTCTTATGGTTATGTGGAAAGGTTTAAAAAGTAGTAATATCTAAATTGTGTTAGTCACATAATGTGAGTAAATTGATGTGAGTAATACTCGGAGACGAGACACATGAACTTCAGTGACGATTTTGATGAATTCTTCCAACGCCAACTTCAAGCCATTCGGCGGATTCTTGAAAATATGCAATTCTCGGAAACCAAGTTAGATCCTCAGATAGAAGATAGTGATGAGACACAAATTAAACGGTGGGGACCCATTGTATATGGACGAACCACTACAATTGGACCTGACGGGCGAATGCACACACAAGAATGGGGAAATCTCCCTCCAGAGGCTCGTAAGGAATTTGCGGAACAAATGAAAGATTTACCTTTTACTTTTATGATACCGCCTCAACCCCAAGAACGTCGTCCATCACCAATTCCAGATCCTTTGCCACCAGATCAGCCGTTTCCCGCCCCTCAACCCAACATTAAACTCAAGGCAGAAGAATATCTGATTGATATCATAGACACCAATGATGGATATACCGCCATTTTTGATACCCCCGCTACAATCGAAGATGATGTCAAAGCCCAAGTTGAAGGTAAGAATCTCCAGTTGTGGATTCAGGGGAAAATCTTTCGCGAGCTAGAACTTCCGACTCCAATTAGCCTTACCTCACTCCACTTCAAGAATGGTGTTGTTGAGTTAACACTGCGATCCAAGATGCCAGAGAAAGAGCCCAACAAAGCCTCCGGGGAAGAGACCTAATCAATAACGTAAGGTCACATGGACGGGTGGCCAGACCCGTCCCTTCCCCGCTACTTGCTCTATTTGATAACGATTCCATCAGCCTTTTAGGGCTCGTCATCAATTGCCCATTGGGGTTCAATTGAGTGGCACACAATGATTTCCAAGATGAACTTGCTAAGGTAAAGCAAGAGTATGGTGTACCTCGTCACGTAGACTTTAACGTGGAGATGTTACCTCAAGAATTTGAACTGGTTCAGCGTTCAGTGGATCAGGGCCGTTGGCACGATGTTACAATCTTTATTCAGCATCAAGGGAAGTTTGTGGTAATTGAGAAGCATGCTTATGCCAAAACCGGCATAGTACGAGCACCTTCGGGGGGCGCCATGCCCTCAGAAACCTTGATTGATGCTGCAAAACGCGAAGCTCAAGAAGAAACCGGATTTATCGTGGAACTTGACCAATTTGTCCTTGAATCACACGTTCTATTGAGTTGTGGAAACAAAAAAGTTCCTTGGACTTCGTATGTGTTTTTAGCCCACGTAGAAGGAGGAAGGCTTGGTGCTGAAGATGTGAAAGAAATCTCTGATGTTCAATTACGAACCCGAGAAGAATTATTAACCGATGTTAAACCCCTCATGTTAGCCTCGGGGCTAGGGGGGTTCAAGTATCGATCGAAAATGACTGATGCATTTTTTGAAGAACTAGATCGCCGAGAAATTACTTCTTAAGCTGTGCAGATTGGCTATAATGGACTGCCACAATGAATACAGAATTGAGCTTCGGATGCAGTAACTCGTCCACATTGGTTACAGATTTTTCCTGCTTCAGCTTCTGGTTGTGATGCAGAGCGATCAGGACTAGGAGTAGTAGATTTGGGTTCAGGGGATGTGCGCTCAGTTTTGTCGGATTCTTCTGATTCTTTCAATTCTTCTGGATCTTCAGAAACCGAAGGGGCTAATTGGGAGTCAGCAAGAGTAGTTTCAGTGACTTCAAAACGACTGAGAGGCCCATTCCGCATGGTTGACTCCTTTTGAAGGATATGCTGAGTAGCTAGGAGTGCATACTCTAGCCGTTTAGTCTTTTCAGTAAGCTTTGATTTTTGTTTTTTATCGGAGTCTTCCTCATCCCCAATAAGAATTCGTGCTTCAATGGTGTCTAATTCTTCTTTTGCATTATCAAGGTCAAGCTGGATCTGAACTTGGTAACCTTTGAGATGAATAACACCAGCCTGAATCTGTTCATCCATCTTTCTGAGTTTGTCGTCATATTCAGCTTTGAGTCGTTCGTAAACTCGACCACTGACTTCTTCTTTTTCGTAAAGATCATCAAGACGTTCTAATTCAGCCCGTTCATTGATAAAATTGTCAATAAGTTCTTCTAACTCAAAATCACTTTCTCCAGCGGCTTGACTCAACTCTTCAAATAGTTCATCAGATTCTGTTCCATTCTTTGCATATTCTTCTTCAATAGTGAGCTGGCGTCCACGAGCCATCAAGCTTGCTAAGACATCAGCAGGAATAGCCAGAGGTTGAGTTGAAATTACTTCTGAAGGTACAGGAGATTCAACAGCTTCTTCTGGAATTTGAGATAAGGGTGCCTTAGCAACAGTTGTTTCTGTG
>JBHLSA010000172.1:0-4450 GCA_048882025.1 Candidatus Thorarchaeota archaeon
GCTCACCCCAAGTCCGTAAAAGAATCCCCTGCGTGGAATATTCATAGAATATTGGTGTCGAACTCGTTGCCGCAATAATGGTTTGGTGCATCGTGTCTACAGTCAGATCTATAAATCTGGAGGGGACAGACCATTCGTTAATCAGTGTACCATTCACAGCGTATTGACAGATGACATTTTGAAGGGACTGACCATCGAAGTAGGTGCTAGGTCCATAGAGTGAACTATTCCAGAACTCGAAATCATCAACATCATGTTCACATATTTTATGATATTCAAGATTTGAAGCGTTAAATTGGTGCAAATCGCGAATAATGTCACCATGAGAAGTTGAGAGATAGAAGGTGTTTCGGTTGTCAAAACAGAGATCAGAAATGTGTCCCCCGAGATTAGGGAGTTGCCATTTAGCTACCCTGTCGTATTTCTGTAAATAATCTTCGAATTCGAAGTGAAGAAAGGTGTCCGTCCACCAGGGTCGCTCGGGTGGATTGGTAAGTAATAGGTCTTGCCATTCTTGATCCGTTAGCCGATTACCCCAAGGGATGGTGAACTCATAATGACTAAACACTAAGCCAACATAGATTAGTGGATCACTATTAGGGGCTTCATGAATAATGAGGAGCGGATTAAATCTTCCAACTCCTTCCTCAAGAATAGATTCCGTAAGTGAATCGGTCCAGATATCTGCGATGAGCATAGGTTCTTTGTTCCCATAAGTACCTGCTCCATTACCAAATCCCACAAGGGCATCGATTTCATTTGTGGTGAGGGGAACCTCATCTTTGATCTTTTGTGCAATCGTCGGATATATCGCTAACTCAGCCAGTAGATAGCTAAGTAGCTGGTCTATACGGCTGGTATTGAGGTCAGTGTCAAGAAGTAGGTTGTGCAAATGGAAGAACAGGTCATGTAACTGCGAGTAAAATTCGGGTATTGGTTCAGCAATCGCCGCGACTGCTCCTCCAAAAGGCGTAACTCCTTGCTTGGCATAGAGGATGTAATCGTGGCGAAGTTGAGTATAGGATCCGAGTGCGGTGTTGAGTTTTTCATCCAGCCAGATGGTCGTGTTCATGAACGCTGGATAGCTATCATTAAATGGCTGGACAATCGTCGAAAGTACATGCAACCAATTCATATACACGCTGGAGTGCCAATCAGTGTCAGTATAGCGTGTCTCCACATCAGCGTGTAAGTTCCGTAGTATTGGTTCCAGCAAAGGATCTACATAAGGTTGCTCCGTTATTAACTCCAAGGCGCGTTCTGAACCCAACATGGTATACATAGCTTCCAGTGCAGTAGGTAAAGTTCGCGTTTCAATATGCGGCCATACTGTTTGTTGAAAAGCCGCACTATCGGGGATAAAGCGTTCTCCCATAACTTGAGCATATTTCGGGTAGTAGGGAGATGTCACGAATGGTAGGATTTCAGGTTGGGGATAGATCTCTTTTCGAAATTCTTCTTGTAACTGGGTTACACCCGCTTGGGTTTCTAGCATCGCAGGACTAAAAATGGGACCAAACACTTGGTTAACGGCTTGCTGTACCAGTAAGGGTGTCACGCTGTCCGCGTATCCTGCAAACTGTGCTGTGACATTGTAAATCACTGACCATAAATCTCCAGCGAAATTGTCTCGGAGTGCTTCAGAAAAGAGAACGGCTTGTCGGAGATGGCGCGCAGTAAGAGTGGGGAACCGTATATACAAGGGATCTTCTACAAGTAGGAAGATACCACGGCTCAGCCATTTCATAGACCGGAAATACTTTTCAAGGGTTGGGTTACCCGCGTAATGGCCTCGGGGCTTATACTGAGTGTAGTCCTCGCCAGGAAATTCTTGTACAAGTGATGCATCGTAAATTTTGGTGAGGTTAGCTTGTACCTCGGCAAGGGCATAAGCTGGGACTGGCCAAGTGTCATTCAACAAGCGGCAGGCAACAGAAAAGTACACAACATTTTGATAGGCTGCTTCAGTCATGTTTGCTAAAGAAGGTAAAACTTCCTCATATTTGGTGATACTTGCATTCTGCAATTCATGGACGAGCGTTTCAACAAGTCTCACTAAGTGGTCTTCTTCTACTGACTTCAAGATATCCTCATGGGCTACATGAAATATGTGAAGCCATGCGTCAGTAGTGACTATTGTTGGAATTTCCTTAGACTCAGCCCAGTCACTATATACTCTACCTAACTCGTCATATTCGTGGTTTCCAAGGACTATAACGCCTTCTGCAAGTAATCGGTCAACAACTTCTGGAGATAGATTAAACAGGGAACTTATTGAGTCCAAGTTGGTAGGGGTGGGAAATGCCTGTTGGGGGGCATCTATTTTGTGATGCGTCGAGGAAAAAAGTGCAGTGAAGGGTAGATTAAATGAATTTGTCCAGAAGGGGGAGGACAAACTACAACAAAGCAGACCTACCAATGCAAGGGGTAGAATGTGGCATCGATTTATAACCATTTTACTCCCCGTTACAACCAACTCAAGTATGTATTCTAATAAAGCAAATAAAATACCTTGTTGTTTAAATGGTTACACAAAAAATACAAGCCATGAAGTGCCTTGTCATTACTTTAGTTTTGTCTCTCTCTCTACAGTAATAAACTTTCAGGCTTGGTCGCGTGGATCGGTATTGTTTGTTAATCTGTCCGTTATCAATGAAATCCTTCAGCAGTTAGGCTTCCTTTATGCGGAACTCGAGGTTGTTTTGATCATCAGATTTTGATTCCTACACGAAGAAGCCAATTGGGATATCCATCAAGCATGGGCAGATACTTTTTCAACTCGAAGCCACGGATTTTGGCGGGTGAACTCGAACAGTGAATTTGTAAATCGTTCAAGATCATTAAGTTCAAGCACAAAATGGTATCGCCCATCACCAAGAGGCAATTTACTAAGTATCCTTCCGTGTTGATTAAGCAATAAATTCACATGGCCATTTTTTGTGGCATAATCTTCGCGTGATCGCCCGCTATAAGAAAGCGAGATTCTTGCTTTCATTGTATAGCCTCACCTGTATGTAGTTTCTTGGAAACTGGACCGACTTAAACCTTTCCAAACATGTTTCGGAGTGGTGGATATGCTAGATTATGTTAAATTCGATAAGAACATCTTAGGATTGGGGGGCGCGAAAATAGAAAGCAACAACATCGTAAGCAACATCAAAGCTCCAGAATGCCACTGTGTGGGTAAAAGGAAGCAGCCCTAAGAAAGGAAGAACGAAAACAACGATTTTCAATAGAGGACGATGACGAAGAACCCATTGCAGGGTAGAATGAGAAATTGTTGATGCCCGAGAATCTAAAAACTCATCTAAAATTATTGGAGGAATAAGTACCAGAAGGGTGGGCAACAGAAACAAGAAGAAAACAGGGTTAAAGAGTGTAAAAAGTGCAACAGGTAAGCTTAGTATCGATAGGACAAGGAAAAGTACATTATCAATTTTACCTGCTCCACACAGCCCGAGTAGCAGTGCTAAAATAAGGAGGGCAGTAAACGCATCAAAAAAGCCCCAAAAATTTACAAGGAAAGCAAGACTAGCAATTAGGAGCCATTGAAGTAATTCATTTGGTTTTGTTTGATTGTAGTGATTGGACTGATCGGATAAGTAATCAAGGTATTTTATCCCTGCGCCGATGGTCGCATATGAGGTTATGAGCGTAATAGAATAAAGAAGTAAGAAAACCATTCGTATTGACCTGCAATAGCATATGGATTAGGCTGCAAAACGTTTCAATTCAAGGGCAACTAGTTCTTTGAGCTCTTTAGGTGTTTTGGAGTCCCAATTGAAAGTTAGTTTCCCCTTACTGCGTTTCATCTTGTGTTGAAGTCCGTCTATGCTCTCGATAATGACTTCCTCGGTTTCTCCGTGGCTTCGATATTCGATGTGTACTTCGTTATGTACTCGGATTATTGCCATGAGGGCAGCTTCCAAATCAAGCTTAGTTCCCTTTTTTACAGCTGTACGAGGAGGTGGTTGATCGGCAGGAGAAGGTTCAGCGGTGGTGGAAGTACTTACTTTCAAGGGGGTTGCAGTTGGGGCAACAACTTGGAGGTTTCCAATGATAAGCGTACCTTTAGGGTCTGCTATAGTTCTGATTTCCATGGGTGAATCAAGCAACGCGATAAGGTTTGAATAGTTATTGGCGGTGGTTGGTTCCTCGAGTCCATCTTGATCAATAAGAATTAATGAAAACCCTTGTCCTAATACCTCAGGACCAATGCGTTGACCCTCAAGACTAATCTTTTCAGCTTTAGCCTTTGCAGTTCGTCGTTTGTCATATTGAACACCACTTCCCATCCAGAACCACAATGCTTTATTCTGTTCATCAACCACAAGAATACATCCGTCACCGCGTAATTTTCGTGGACCTGGCCTTATTGAACGAACAAACCCAAGACCACCAATTTCTAGCATTACAACACGTGTCATAAGAGGTTCACCACATTAGGCAC
>JBHLSA010000173.1:0-4448 GCA_048882025.1 Candidatus Thorarchaeota archaeon
ACTGACAATGGTATTTTTGGGTCGGGGTAGAGCATGCATAGTCATCCGAGCCATTGTACCAGCAGGACAGCCAGCGCAAAGACGTTGACCGCTGGTGAAGAGTTCATCTTGATCAGCAATTTCTTTGAGTCGGGGTTGCCATTGGGGATTTTCAGTTGTCATGTGTCTTTTCGCCTCCAAATTTACTTCCTTACAGTTATGTATTTGATTGGATGTCGGGGGATCTTACCCGTTTCTTTAATTTTGAGTAGTTCTTTATACATGGCATGAAAGTCGGTGGGAGTTACGTCGCGCCCACCGAGACCCCCATAGTAACCCATAATTGCGGGCCGATTGTCATGTTCATAAAGGGCACTTCTGGTTTCGTTGAAAAGTGGACCACCAAGGCTGCCCGTACTATGGGTGCGCTCGAAGATACCAACAACTGGTACATCAACGAGCAATTTGGCGAGCTTATCAGATGGGAAAGGACGAAAGGTTCGAAGTTTAAGGAGTCCAACCTTCTTGCCTTGGGCACGGAGTTGTCGGGCAACAAAGCGGGCAGTTCCAGCGGAGCTGCCACTGGTAAGAATAACCGCGTCAGCATCGTTGACTTTGAAGGGTTGGAGATAACCATCCCCATATTTACGTCCGGTAAGCGCAGCCCATTCATTATTGATTTGAGTGATAACCTGCCGTGATTTTTCCATAGCCTCACTGTGCTGAAGTTTGGATTCCATATAGTAGTCAAAGAGTTGTAATGGACCAATGGTGATTGGGGTTTTGGGATCAAGCTTGAGGGGAACTTGTTTACCATTAATAGTTAGCATCATGGGCTTCCGGCGCCCCACGAATTTATGGGCGTCTGATTCGTCAAGTAGGTATACATTTTCGAGTGTGTGGGTCAGAACAAAACCATCTAACATCGTCATAACGGGAAGCTGAACATCAGGGTGTTCGGCTATACGAAATGCCTGGAGGGTGGAGTCATAAGCTTCTTGTGAGTTTTCGCAGTACATCATGATCCAGCCAGTATCACGTTGGGCGAGGGAGACAGTTTGGTCGCCATGAATATTGATTGGGCCACTGGGAGATCGGTCTGCGACTGCCATTACAACAGGTTGGCGAATAGACGACGTGAGGAAGATAACTTCGTGCATAAGTTCAACACCGTTAGCGGCACTAGCTGTGAAGGTACGGGCGCCAGCAGCAGAAGCACCTAAACAGGCACTAAGGGCACTGTGTTCGGATTCGACACGAACAAATTCAGTTTCGACTTCGCCATTTGCTACGAATTCTGCATACTTTTCTACAATGATAGTTTGTGGTGTTATGGGGTAAGCGGCACAGACATCAACGAGAGCGTGTTTAGCTGCATAAGCAACAGCTTCGTCGCCATTGATCCCCATCAAAATTTGTTTAGCAGGCATTTTGATTTATTCATCCTCCATTTCGATGCAATCAACAGGACATTCTTCTGCACAGATGCCACAGCCTTTACAATAGTCCATATTGAAGTTTACTTTCTTACCATCCCAGCTTATAGCAGCATCTGGGCAAAAAACCCAGCAAATTAGGCAGCGTGTACATTTTTCATCATCCCGGACTGGGCGCTTACTTCGCCAGTCACCGGTTTTATATTCGATGGCAGATTTCCAGGTGACACCAGCGGCTGGTATTTCTTTGGAACCCGGGAGTTTCTTAGGCATTTTTCTTCACCTCGTCATAGGCACGTTTGATAACAGTTATGTTTCGTTCCCCGATGCGTTCACCAAATTGATTCACTACTTCAGTGTTCAAGCTATCAATTTTAACTAACTTGGTGACACGAATTAATGCGCCAAGCATCGCGGTATTAGCAATTGGGCGACCAATGATTTGTTTTGCTAAATCAGTGGCAGCAACCGTCCATACTTCTCCTTTGAATCCGAGCCGTTTGGCAATCACGTCACCATTTTCACGGGTGTTTACTATGAGTTTAGTGCTCGCGTTTGTCCCAGCGATGATAGTATCTGGAACTTGGGATAGGAGTGTGGGATCGATGACCACGACGAAATCAGGTTCGTAGACTTTACTATGAAGCTCAATCTCTTGGTTGCTAATTCGAGCAAAGGCTTCAACCGGTGCTCCACTTCGTTCAGGCCCGAAAAAAGGAAAGGATTGAGCATGTTTCCCTTCAGCAATTGCAGATCTAGCAAGGAGGATTGATGCGGTCCAAGCGCCTTGACCTCCACGACCATGGAATCGGAGGTCGATGATTCGTCCTGACATTGTAAGTTCACCTAAGGAATAGGAATGATTTAGGATTCGCTTCGATGAGAGTGCTGAGGCTTTTAATGCTTTTCTCATTTTAGGTAAAATTCTATATCAGTAATTTTTGATTTGGCTTTCATGAAATTTAACCATACACTAGTAAAAATAGTGATTTTGGCACCGAAAAATTTAGAAGCGTTCAAGCCCTTGTAGAAGCAGTTTAACGGAGCAACATTGAATAAAGGAGTTAGAGCGCTCACTTGTGCTAGAGGCTTGTGGTGACTTCTCTTGTATATGAAGTATCAGGACCGCTTTGGGCAATTAGAGGAATTGGGTAATCCGAGCATGGGTCGCTTCATGTTGTCTGAAGTTCTGACCAAGATGGCGATCACCTGTAAAGAATGTCAGAAAGATCGAATGCGCTGTACTATTAAGCCACGATGCCCGGACCGCATCTTCTTGAATATCCTCATTACGTTAGGTGCTAAAACTTCAGATTTTCCGTCTTTTTGCTATCAGGTACACCTGCGAAATTTCCAATCATATTTACAGTCAGGTGCAAAACGGGATCACCCTCATGAACCACGGATCCCCTTAAGCTATTTTCGGCGATATGTTCAGTTTAAGAAAGAGGATTCCGAGACAAATTTCGAAGCGTTCAAAGAGTATTTAGAGAACGCTACCAAAGTGAGTGTACATGGGTACGCTATTGATCACCGATGGTATTTTGGTTTGGGTAAAGGTATTCTCATAGTCGATCTGCGTCGCGGATTAGTTAGTTTAGATCCTGGTGGAGACATTGTTCAGCGAGAAGCATTAGAGCCACTCATAAATTTCTTAATGATGATTTACAACCTTCGCGGAGAGATTCTCAAGGACATGCAGGACACATGGTACATTCGTGTTCCCTTTCCAAAGATACCCGATGTAAAGGTTATGGAGAATGTTCAACCACAACTGAACGAACTTGAAAAGATATGGGCGTTTGTGCGTTTGAACACTACTGATAACAAGACCCAGATTCTTGTAGGTCTTGACCCCCCACCTGAGCGCTCAATTCGGCTTCAGGGTCTCCGTAGAACCATCGAAATATTAGGAGAAATCTCGAAGGTAATTCCGAAAACGAGTAAAGCATCTGAGACAAAGAAAGAAAAACCTGAAGCCACAACATAATCCTCTGATAAGCTTCTTCACACTGACATATCCAATATAATTGAAACACTAGTAGGTCATTAGGTTAATACTCGGGCTCTGTTTTATCCTGTTCTAAGTCATCTTCAAAACGACCACCGATACGTTTTCCAAAATTATCGATTCCACGTTTAGAGGATTTTTGAATTGACTTAGCTAAATCGTAAATGAAAGTGAGAACGAAGAACAAAACAATTGAGACTGCGAGTAATTGGAAATATGGCTGGAGAACATCAATTGGAAACTGACCGGGAAGAAAAATGGGGGATATTATGATGTAGACTACGAGAGCAAAGAAAATGTAGATGAGATCGAGCGGAATACGTCGTGGGTGGTGTCGATCAGTAGATCGCATCCCTGGCAATCGACTCATGAGGTATTCTACAAGAGCATCAACAGAGCGAGCGAGTTGCATTATGGCTTCAATTCCAAAAAGAAGGATAACTAATAACACACCAATTCGAAGGAGTGAATAACCTGTTAGAACGATGATATTAGGAAGCACAAAAGTCTCAAGAATTAGTAGGGGATATTGATCCAGCAGAACGAAGAAAGGGATAATGAAAAGGTAGAATAAACCAAGACCGATTACTATTAACCCATTAACAAGGAATTTGGGAAAGGAAGTGGCCATCTGCTTGGCTACGTTGCGTTTTTCTTCTTTAGCTTTCTCAACTTCCAGCTCAGCTTTTTCTTCTTCTGACATGGATCTGACCTCTTATACACTTAATTTTGAATACACCAGTATCCTTTAAACCTAAAAGCCTAGTCCTATCAATAGTAATAATGTTGGGGAAGTTACTTCGTTTCTTCCACTTTACCGGTTTCAAGGTTTATGTGAAGTTTTTTGGAGCCTTTTTTACTGGGAATGTTGACCAGGAGGGCGTCTTCTCTCTGTTCGACTTCAACCCATCGAACCCATTTACTGGTTTTCTCATCAAAAGTATGAGTTTCAGCATCTTTGACTTTTTCTAAAAATTCTTTTAGCTCTGGTAGGGTGTGGAAGGTGTATTCGCCTTTTGCGC
>JBHLSA010000174.1:0-4399 GCA_048882025.1 Candidatus Thorarchaeota archaeon
GCCTGATGCGACCCGAGAAACTCCAAAAGTGGTAATGCCTCAAGAAGAGGAAGTGCTCCAGCAACGGTATCAACAACTGGAACGAGATGTTTCCCGCCTTACACGAAAAATCCAAGACCGCGATGAACGTATTGCTCGCATGTCAGCTCAAATTGATACAGGGTCAATTACTCAAGGAGAGGTAACCGAAGAAGAAGAACTGGATTCTCTTATACTGCCCACTGATGCAAAAGAACGAGAAAAATTAGAGCTTGAAAGTGAAAAACTGGCAATTGAGGACCTTCTTCAAAATCTTGAACAGAAGTTTGATGCCGCTGAAATTACATCAACTGAATATACCAAGCTCTATAAGCGTTACAAGAAACGCCTATACCAAATTGGCAAAGCTCTTGAAAAATACATGTAAAAAACGCTTTAACGAGGAAATTTCAATGGCTATGCGCGAGCGAAAACGACCAAGGAAGAAGGTTACCGAACTAAAAGCAGACCTCTATTCTTCTATTGCTACACTCGATAGTATTGTAGAAAAATACGAGGAAGGCGATTTAAGTCCCACTCTATATAAGCGACAATTCAAATCTCTCGTAAGCGACACTCTCAAAACACGTCAGATGTTAGAAGCTGAGGGGGAAACTTGGGAAGGATTTGTGAAAGAAGAGCAGATTACCGAGCACTTTCCTGTTGCAGTAGAAAAACTCAAAATCGGTGATTTAGCACCAGAGGGTGAATCAGCTGTTGAGCTCACAGCACAGACTTCTGCAAAAATGGCTGCGAAAACAGCAGATATTGTCTCGGATCTAATTACACTAATAGATATTGCCAAACTCGGCGACGTTGCCCGGATGAGTTTGATAGTCCCGCTTCTCGATGATGCCATCATTCTTCTAACTAAGTATCCAAACTTCCCGCCCGAGTATTGGATTCTTGTAGCTCTTAAGGACTGGCGCAACCAAATGCAGGGACGCGATCCCAATGACACACTCACTCCGGAAGAAGCAAAACAGCTGGAATTCCAGGCTGTTCGCTGGTTGAATGACTTTAAGCGACGGCTCCGAGAGATGGCGGTCGATGAATAAATGTTGAGGCAGAAAGCTGATGGTACAACCAATGCGTTCCTTTGCCGAAATGCGCGAACGGTTGGTGAACGCCATCAATAAAGCGAATCTGCGCATTAACGCTGAATATATCCTCGAAGATCTAGACGTGGTAGCGGCCTTTGCAGAAGCAATGCTAGGTCTCGATCATCCTGTTACCCAAGAAGTTCAAGAATGGTACGAATACTTCTGGGGAAAGTATGGAAATAACTTATCACAACATGTGGAGGAATTGGAAGCCCGTCGATTTGCAATGCGTGCTGAAACTTGGCTGAACTATATCCGACAGATATGAGGTGGAACCAACCAATGTGCGGACTTTGGGACATTGAAAAACAAATGGAGATGGATGCGGCCTATAAGAAGAAACGCGTCGAGTTAATGCTCAAAGAACTCGAAAATATGCTCAACGCTATATCCGAATTACGTGAAAAAGCTGACACCTTCGAACAAACTTACGGTGAAGTAATTGAAGTGTCACCGGATTATAGTGAGAAGGCTGCTGCTATCGCTCAAGAACTAGGCATTTCCATGCCCGGTATTCCTTTCTCTGACGACATGAAAGAGAAACCTGGTTTAGTTGAACGATTAACCGGTCGTGGTCGGTTTTACGATGAGCTTGGTCTTCAAATCCTAGACATTGCCAAACAACGACGTGAGGCTACTGGGGGCATTATGACACTTGCTGAAATTGTGTTAATGGTCAATAAACAACGACGAACTAGCGTATCTCAAGTTGATGTATCAAAAGCCATTCAAAACCTGGCGGGTGCCAAACTAATTCCCGGTATCCGCAAACTGCCATCGGGAATCCGCATAGTGGAACTCGTTCCACGGGAACTTACAAATGACCAAGTCGCAATCCTTTCCCTTGCCAGTCGAACCGGATATACCACCTTAGAAGAAGTAATGACTAACACCGAATGGACCCAAGAACGCGCCGATGCTGCACTTAAAAGCCTCGAAGCCGTTGGCGCTGCAAAAATTGACAAATCTTTCGTTCATGGTACACGATACTTCTTCCCTGGGCTCAATCCCGAATGAGTCTTTTCAGAATTCTGTTGTTAGACGTGGATTTCCATGACTTCATGTTCGCTATCTAACCACTTTGCTTGTTTTCGTGCAACAAGCCGCTGCAAAATAATTTGTAATTCTGACTTGGGAAGCGTTGCTAGATCCTTACGGTATTCTTGAAGTTTGAAAAGTGTAAACTGGGTCCGTCCTGTTTTCAGTGCCCATCGGCGAATTTCATCTGCCCATTCATCATCGGTTTTCCAAGTAACACGGATAATGCCCTCTGCTTCATCGATCCAGCGTCCAAGCTCTTCCTTAACTAAAACCCCCAAAATAATTTTGACAGCTTTGTGCCGATCAGGGCGTATGTCATTAAAGGGATCTAACATGACCAATGTGCGAGTCGACACGATATGCAAAAGCATTTCTCGACACCAATCCACTGTGAACCCTGCCCATTCTGCTCCCCATTGTCCCATATCCTCCTCTGATGCAGGAATCACAAACATGAAGCCATACCGCCCTCGCTTCGCAATCCACACAAACCGACGACTTAATTTTTCCACCGCTTTGCGAGCGAGTTCTTCAAGTTTTTTTTCTTCTTCTTCAGTCACTGGCAGAACAATAACGGCGGTTTCATCCGACTCTTCTAAACGAGTAATATCTTCACGAGTCTTCAGGAGCAGTTCTAACCAGTCCTCTTCAGTAAGCTCTACATCCGCTCTAAGCTCATCTTTTTCCTTCTCTTTGGAGCGATCCCTGGTCTTCTCTTTTGACACGTTTTATCCCCTATGAACCGTAAGTGTTATCCCATTCAAGATACCTAGCCTTTTCCTCCGGCGAAATCACTGATCGAATGTTTTTAATGCCATCAAGAAAATCTTGAAGATTGACTGGGCGCGCCAAAACTTCTTTATTCCGAATTGCTCCTGATGCATCCAGCTCACGAATTGGTTGAAGGGATGCCTCGCGACAAATAAGGGCAATGTCTGACCCTGCATACCCCTGCGTTTTCTGGCCAAGTAGATTGAAATCTACGTCTGCAGCTAGCTCAATGCCCTTTGTATGAATCTCAAAGATGCGAACTCGTGCCTCAAATTCCGGCATGGGAACTAATATTCGGCGCTCAAATCGTCGTCGAAACGCTGCATCAAGATCCCAAGGTCGGTTAGTTGCTCCTAAAACTACGATGTGATCTCCTTTCTTACTCTTCATACCGTCCATTTCAATTAGGAACTGAGTTTTTAGTCGCCGCTCTCCACCCACCTGATCTGTACCACGCTCTGCAGTGAGGGCATCTACTTCGTCCATAAATACAATCGCTGGTTGCTCCTTCCTTGCGGAAGTAAAGAGGTTTTTCACCAAGCGCTCCGATTCACCTAGCCACTTAGACACCAGTGATGCGGCATCTGCATTGAAAAAGGTGCATCCTGCCTCATTGGCAACCGCTTTTGCGATGAGGGTCTTCCCACAACCCGGCGGACCAAAGAGTAACACGCCCTTCCATGGACGTCGCGCTCCTGTAAATAGATCGGGTCGTAACAGGGGCAAAATGACTGATTCTCGAAGAGCTTGTTTTGCTTCCTCAAGGTCCGCTACGTCTTCCCACTTTACATCGGGTTTTTCCTTGATGATCATGCTATCGATATCTTCTTGCAGCTCCTTCTCTTCCTGATCCTGAATATCAACTCCTTCAAAATCCGGAGCTGGACCTCCAGCTGGAATTCGTGCACTTCGTAAGGTTTTTGCACGCGCTACATATTGATCTGCGCGTTCAAGGGCAATCCGCCGTAATTGGGGGTTTTTCGACACCTTCATGACACGAACAAGAATATCCGCAGCTTCAATATACTTCGACATCGCCGCAGAACGCTTACCCTGCTGATCTAATACTAAGGCTTCTTTTGCCTTGTTCTCTGCAAGTTGAAACATCGTTGAGCTAGTCAATTCCAATCAACCTATCAAGTACACTTATCTCTACTCTGGAAAACGCCTTCTTAAATATGGTCTACTCGATAAAACTCAGCGGCGTCACATCATCAAATCTGAATGATCCTGTAATGTCCGGAAATCCAAGTATTGGTTATTGACTATTGCTTGAAATTCGTGATTGCATAAGCTAACTATATGCGTGAGTAAGCGATATTGTTTACTTCTGAGAAAATGTTGTGTTTTCTTTCGCTTCGCTACAAAAAACGAATTATTATAAACTTTTTATTATTAAAGACAACATTATGAACACATATTTATACGTACTAAACACATTGGCAGATTGGGAAATTGGTTATATC
>JBHLSA010000175.1:0-4383 GCA_048882025.1 Candidatus Thorarchaeota archaeon
CTAGATCCTCCCTGAGTTGCAGGCAAGCTTCAGTTACTGCATAGGGACATCCAGCATTCAATTTCTCTGGACGATTTAAAACAATCCAAGCAATTCCAGTTTCAGGTTCCTTATTCAGAAGGACAGTTTTTGTCATCAGCTCTTCCTCCACATTCTCAAAATGATTAGTAACGCGATGATAATGGAAAGTATGTGACTAAGTAACGAAAAGGCTTACGAATGCCAAAAGAAACTGAAATGAATCCATTCTGCACCATTTATACCGAATCATGATGATAGAATAGGCTGCTTGAGATGTGGATGTTATGAAACGATTTTGGCATGTAAGTTGGCCTGAAGAATTACCTCATGATATTGATGTTCCGAATACCACCATTCATGAAACCCTTACAGCAACTGCTAAGCAATATCCCACAAATCCTGCTTACTATTTCCAGGGCAAAGCTATTAGCTTCCAAGAAATTGATCTCCTTTCTAATAAATTGGCGAATGCGCTAATTCAACTTGGTGTCAATAAAGGCGATCGTGTCGCCTTCATGTTACCAAATGTTCCCCAATCGCCTCTTGCTCTCTTTGGCATCCTCAAAGCGGGGGCCATCGTTACTCCCATAAATCCTCTTTTCAAACGCCATGAACTTCATCACCAATTAGACTCTGCAGGAGTTACTCATCTCATAAGCCTCGATCTTTTTCATGGCGTAGTAGAAGCCGGATGTCAAGACACGAACGTGGAATCGGTGATTTACACACGTACTGGTGAATACCTAAGTAAAGCGAAGGCTATTCTGGGGCGATTAGCGCGTAAAATTCCTCATCCTAAACTCCCTGTTGGCTCGAATATTCATCAATTACAAAATCTCTTAGCAGGAAAATCAACTTCCCCACCATCTGTGAAAACACATCCCGATGACATCGCAGCCCTACTTTATACTGGGGGAACGACAGGACCACCGAAAGGTGCAATGCTTAGCCATCGCAACCTCATGTTCAATGCAAAAGTAGGGAGTCAGTGGTTTGATGTCCAAGTAGGCGAAGAATGTTTTGTTGGAGTTTTACCTGCTTTTCACGCCTTTGGATTCTCCTGTGTAATTGTACTTTCTACGTTAATTGCTGCCTCAGTTATACTAATTCCTCGTCCAGAAATCAAAGAGATATTAAAAAGCATTCAGCAATACCAAGCTACGGTTTTGGTAAGTGTACCCACGCTCTATATCTCTCTATTAGCCAGTCCGTTGTTAAAAAAATTCAATATTAGTTCTCTTAAACATTGTTTTTCAGGTGCTGCATCCTTACCAATTGAAGTGTTAGAACAATTCCAGAAAGAGACAGGCAGCTATATTGTTGAAGGCTATGGTATGACTGAGACTTCTCCCATTTTGACCCTTATCCCTGAAGGAGTATTAAAGCCTGGAGCGGTAGGGATTCCCACGTTTAATACAGACATCAAAATTGTTGCTCAAACAGATGATTCAAAGGAAATGCCCATTGGGGAATGGGGCGAAATTCTCGCTAAAGGACCCCAAATTTTCCAAGGCTACTGGGATGCACCTGCAGCTAGTGCTAATACATTACGGGATGGATGGATACATACCGGCGATATAGGGCGCTTTGATGATAACGGATACCTGTACATTGGTGATAGAAAGAAAGATCTAATCAAACGAAGCGGCTATTCGATCTTCCCGGCTGAAGTAGAAGCATTACTATACAAACATCCAGCCGTTGCAGAATGTGCGGTAATTGGTGTTCCTGAACCACGTGTTGGCGAAGAAGTCAAAGCCATCATCGTTCTTAAACCTGAATTTATAGGACAGATTGCTGAACCGGAGTTACAAGAATGGGCAAAGCAAGAAATGGCTGCTTATAAATATCCTCGATTAATTGAGTTTCGCGATGATCTTCCCAAATCTGCCGTTGGCAAAATCCTTCGGAGAGAATTACGGCAAGTTTGAACCAGCAAACATCCAAATGGCTTACAAGGTCTTGTAACTATAACGCTTAGTTGAATGTAATGGTTTGGCCGGTCATCGCTACAGAGGCATCAAAGCCAAAACGACTTCGGAGTGTCTGAGCTAAGTTTTCACAAGACGCAGCTTCACCATGGACCGTAAGGATTTTTGGATTTCCTTTGACCTCTTTTAGGTACCTTAATACCTCACGACGACCTACGTGGCAGGAGAAGTCAAAGCTTGCTATGTGAGCTTTCACTCGAAGAGGTTTTGGTGGGGTTTTTGGTGAAGGGAGTGTAATTATGCCTTGTTCTACTAGTTCTGCGCCTGGTGAGCCTGGTAATTGCTTGCCCACTAATAGTACGCTACTCCGTGTATCTGAGGCGATATTTCGCAAATAGCCTTGCGATGCACCACCTTTGAGCATACCTGCTGGGGCAATGATAATTGCCGGTTCATCAATTGCCATTTTACGGTCTTTATCGTGCCGAATGAATGTCGCAAGATGAGTTGCTTTATTCAACTCCGGTCCACCTGAGAATGACTGGGCATGATGCTGCATGATGTGTGTTACTTTTCGTGCCATTCCATCAATGAAAATGGGGAAATCAAGTCCATGGTGGCGGTATTTTCTAATAACAGATAAAATCTCTTGAGAACGTCCCACAGCGAAGGAAGGAACTAACACCGTTCCACCTTTTTCTAAAGTCGTTCGAGCTGTATTTACAAAATCTAATTCAACTTCTTGACGTGAAGGATGATTTTCGCGGGCATAAGTGCTCTCAATTATAACCAGATCCAATTCGCCAAGGTTACGAAGACTTTGTGCTCCTTTGACTAGTCTAGTGTTCGTTGTGTTTAAATCACCAGTGTAGAAAATTCTCGCTCCGGCTCCACCATTTGCTTCGGTTTCAATCAGAATAGAGGCACTACCAGGAATGTGGCCAGCGTCATACAGAGAAAACTGGGTTTTTGGGTGGACCTGTTGGGGCTCTCCATAAGGTATGGTCTGGGTGTTCTGAAGGAGAGTTTGTACTTCAGTACGTTCAAATGCCAATGAATCTTTGCCGATACGAAGCATGTCGGCTAGAAGCAGACGAACGAGTTCTTTTGTTAATGGTGTTGAATAGACAGGAACACGCTGAGTCTGACTTCCGCTAATGAGTGGCAGACTTCCACTATGATCTAGGTGTGCGTGTGAAAGTACGCTGATAAGGTTTCGTGTTGAGGTTGGAAGTGGTACTCGTTGGGTACCATTGAAGGCGGTGCCATAATCCATAACAATTCGAGCACCTGCATGTTCCACAAGGACTGCTGAGGCGCCAACCTGCTGACATCCGCCGAGGAAGGTTACTTTAGTTATTTTTCATTCCCTCTTGGGGTATTTAATCGTGACAAGTTAACCCGCTTGGTTCTGAACTACTTCTGCTGTTCAGATAGACAGGTCAGGTAGGTGTATTATTCCATTCCGCCTCATCTGAAGATCGCACTCATAGGGTAATCTTCGTGCAGATGGATTTCCATCGCCATCTTCGTGTCCAGCTCATTTCAAATATGTGAACACGTTTAGGCGTTATACACATATCTCTTGTCTGAGTTTGTGACGGGACTACGGCTTTTTAAAGGTTCCCATTTTCTAGGCAAGTAGTTGGGGAGCGGGAAATACACCAAAGAGTCTCTTGTAGCGGTTTCGTAATCCATCTAATAATTTGGCAGGTACAGGAACTGATCCCAAGTCTGCTTTTCCAGGTACACTGCCATGATAATCAGTGCCTCCTGTTAGGATCAGTTCATGTTTCTGTGCTAGCTCTTTTAGAATGCTCAATTGTGGATCAATCTGTGAATACCATGTTTTGGGTTTGCCTGCCACTTGTTCATACGGATAATAGTACTCAATGCCTTGGATTTCGTTCAGGACTAGCTTTTCGATTAGTGAAGGGAGAGGGGATTCAATTGTTAATGGATGCGCAATGACTGGAACTCCTTTAGCGTTCAAGATAGTTTGAATGCCCTCCTCGATGGTTGGTCGTTGTCGTTCAGCATAGGCTGGGCGACCATAGGCGAGGTATTTATCAAAGGCTTCCTGAACGGAAGCCACAACTCCATTTTGAACAAGCACACGTGCAAGATGTGGACGTCCAGTTGATTCGCCTTTTGCTTGAGCTTCAACATCCCGGTAATCAACTGTGATACCAAGTTCCTCGAGTTTCTCAAGCATTTTGGGTAAGCGATTATCTCGTCCTTCTCGCGTCCATTCTAGCATTGAAATTAGATTTGGGTTTTTTTGGTCAATGTAAAAGCCCAGCAGGTGTATGTGATGCTTCTGCCAATTACAACTGATTTCCACGCCAGGAACGACCTCTATTGCCAGATTGGTTCCTGCGCGTAGTCCTTCGTCAACCCCTTGGATTGTATCATGGTCAGTGATTGCAAC
>JBHLSA010000176.1:0-4363 GCA_048882025.1 Candidatus Thorarchaeota archaeon
GATTTTAGTAAGATTGACACACTTAAACTGAAAGAAATAATTCAAACCAGATTCGAAATTTTAAGATTTAGGATAGATACTCTAAATAGTGACTCAATTGTGAGCTTTTGCAAATGGATTGATAGCAGTACAAGCGCCTTTGGTACGATCATAGTTTTTGCAATTAGGGCATATTGATTTGATGGACATTTCATCGGGCATGATCTTAACAGACATAATAACCCTGACCTTTTCTTTGTCTCTGGTATTAAATCCCAAAGGGTGTAGTGCGCATAAGGAAGGGAGATAGCTAAAACCTTTTCCGTCGAATTAAATTCCTGAGTGGGATGGCAGCTAAATAGTGTGAAAACAAAGGAGTATCCGAAGAGGATGTTGAAGAATGACTGATGAACCACGTTCGCAAGAAGAATTAGTGGAAGCAACTCTTGAAATCTCAAAAGCGATTAGCCTAAAATTATCGCAGAAAAAGTCAACTCTAATGGTGGCGGAATCTGCAACAGGTGGTCTTATTCAGCACTTTCTTACCGAAATCCCCGGGAGCTCAGCTTTCTTTCTTGGAGGCGTTATTGCCTATTCAAATGCCCTGAAAGAGAAACTACTACAAGTTCGTAATACCGTCCTTTACCAATATGGGGCTGTAAGCGAAGAGACCACCGCCAGTATGGCTGCCGGAGTTCGACTCTTAATGAATGCAGATTATGGTCTAGCCACCTCAGGAATTGCAGGACCGTCAGGGGCACGAGCAGACAAACCTGTTGGTCTGGTCTATGTTGCCGTTTCACATTTGAATTTTGAAACAATAATCAAGAGATATGTGTTCAAAGGGTCACGAAGCAGCAATAAATTGTTCTTCAGCCATGCAGCACTTCAACTGCTACTTGAAGCAGTGGATCATTAAGAAATGAAGTGGCTATGGCGTAATCCTCTTAAAGTGCCCTAACTCACGACACATGAAATTTATGTCTCCCGTTTCGTTTGGTTACCCCAGCTTTCTTGAACCTCCCGTATTCCGCCCACCTAGCGAAGCAAACAGCCTTATCCTCCAGGCTACTTTGGGCTGTTCACATAATCGCTGCACCTTTTGTGGAAGTTACCGAACTAAGCAATTTCGCGTAAAACCTTTCAGCCAATTTCGCACAGAGGTTCAACAGCTCGCCCAATCATCGAAAATCCGACCGCGCCGTATCTTCCTCGCGGATGGTGATGCCTTTGTTCTCTCTACGTCGCAAATTCTACAAACCCTACAACTCCTTGACAAGGAATTCCCTGATGTTGATCGAATTAGCATCTATGCCAGTAGTATAAACATCCAACGTAAATCCGATAAAGAACTTAGTGACATTCGAGACGCAGGATTAGCGATGGTCTATTTGGGTCTGGAATCAGGAGATGATGAAGTTCTGAAAATGGTCAATAAGGGAATATCAAACAAAGACCAGATCACAGCCTGTTTACGATTAAAAGAGGCTGGGTTTACACTTTCACCCATAATCATTTTAGGGTTAGGAGGAAAAGATAAAAGTCAACAGCATGCGTTGCGCACTGCAGAAACCATAAACCACATTGATCCCCCATATCTGGCAGCATTAACTCTAATGTTGGTGCCTGGAACTGAACTTTATATTCAAGCCCAACAGAATCAATTTAACCCGCTCTCTCCACTGGAAATTCTCCAAGAATTACGAATTCTGGTTGAAAAGTTAACCAACTTAACTCAATGCATCTTCCGGACTAACCATGCATCAAATTATCTCCCGCTACGCGGTATTCTTTCGCGAGATCGAATGAACTTCCTTGAAACCATTGACTCAGTTCTCGCAGATCCTGATGCCGCTAGTCGGCTGCGACCCGAATATATTCGAGGACTATAGGAAATTTTTAATTTTGTGAGTTTTTCTATGAATAGAGAGCTTCTGGAGTGTGTGATAAATTGAGTCTTGACCCTGAAGATTTGGATCCGCTTCGACGCCGTGATCCCCGACCTGGTCAACCCAGAGACCCTTTACGTGATGTAAATACAAATTTAGTTGGATTAATTCAACAGCTGATTATTCGGGTTGAACAGCTTGAAAAAGACATGCGATTAGTCAAAGAAAAATTGAAACTAAAGTAATTTGAGTCCAGTACTTATTTGAATGATAAACCTAGACCCTATGCCTTTTATCAACCGAATTAGTTTGGAGACTTGGAACTACGACGTCGTAGAAAAATCACAATGACGACAATGATGATGACTATTATTGCTACAATAGTAATCGTTGTGAGTATAGCAGGTAATGCAGATAACGACACTGCATTTGTAATATATTGACATAAGAGAAGGCGATTAGGGTCAAGAAGTAATGTCAATGGCGTTGTCGAAACAGTAACGGTAAGAATGGTCACAGGTTCGGCTTCCATCAACACCCAGAATTCTTCTTGAGCTCCGGCAAATGTAACTATTATCGGAACTCGAAGGGGAAGGGGCGTAGCTGAATTTTGGTAAAGTTGAAGAGTGATATTCCACTGATTATTCCATTGGACAACAGTGACAGTTCCTAGACTGAGCAGGACGATACCATTTCCAAAGACCCATTGATTAAAAAACCAATCCAATGATTCTCCTATCGAAGCTTCAAATAAACCTTGAAGGGCTTGAGCGCGTATGTTCGTATGAATAGCCTGAGAGAAGATATCTCGCCAAGCTTGGTAATATGCTTCATTTCCTACTTGATGACGAAGCATATCATAGACAAGTGCAGCCTTTGCATAGACAATACGTCCATATTCATACCAAGAGGTAGTTTGCCAATAGGTCATCGATTGGTTAATAGAATAATCTTGGACGGCTTCGACAAACTCCCAGTACCGGTCTAAATCATACAGTCGATATTCTGCCCGCGCTGATGATCCGTAAACGTTCTCGACCCACAGGTATTCTGTAAATGAGGCAAAGCCTTCATCGATCCAAGGCTCGGAATAACTATCTGTGCCAAGAGTAAAAGGTATCCATTGATGCCCAATCTCATGTGCAGTAACTGTTGCCAGTGAAGATAGCCCCTCGGGCGAATCATAGAGGCTGGAGCCGATCATTACAAGCTGGGGGTATTCCATGCCACCTGACCAGAAATCAGTTTCAACTACATGAAGGCTAGGCCATACATAGTTGCCAAAGTGATTTCCAAAGACACTAAGACATTCCTCTGCAACTTCTAGCACTCGTAATCCACCAGGTTCATGTTCCGTTATGTAATAACTAGTGACATTTACACCATCAACTGAGATACTGGTCATTTGAAAATGCGGGCTTGCACACCAAGTAAAATCGCGCACTGGCCCTGTTGAATAGTACCAGGTGCTCGTTTCTGAGCCAGAAGTTTTATTTTGGAATTCCCCAGTAGCTGCAACAACATAGTCCTCTGGCACCGTAAGATGGACATCATATGTAGCTACGTCACTATAGAAGCTTTCACCCATATGAGAATAGGGTTTGGTATCCCACCCCCGATCATCGTAAACAGCTACAATAGGATGCCAATTTCCAAGATTATAAGCAAGGAATTCAAAGGGCGAACTAGTGTTATACCATCCAAAACGATCTTGACGATAGGGAAGATAGATATTATATTCTAAGTCTAATTCGATAATTTCCATGAATGAAAGTGGACCAGGGCCAGATCCACCCACTAAATCAATTGTAAGTATTGTCTGATCTGAACCAGTAATGGTATAGAGTAAGTTGATTCCATTGGACTGCACGGATAATATTTGGATATTTCCATAAGGTTGGAAAGCATTTGGGTAGATATGGAAAACTAGTTCATTCAATGTTACATTGACATGGTTTACATAGAATATGTTCGAAATAGCAGAAACACTGTTAGTAAGCGGATTGAGAGCTGCAATAATTGTATAATTAGTAAGTGGATAGGAAACAGCAAGTGGAACACGGGTGCTGGATGAACTAAGAGAAGGTAGAAGTAATGAATCGTTGGTTAAGTGCTCATCAAGATTCTGATTTAATTTGAAATTGCTATCCACGATACACTGAGATCCAGTTGTGCAACAAAGAATCGAAATGAAGCTAAAAACCAGAAGTAGTTTACGCAGGTAATTCATGTCTATCAACTCCTAGAAGTAAAAGAAGATTTCTAAGAAAAATTCTTCTAAGAATGCATTTGTTTCCTATGCAAAGCAAAGAAAAAAGAAAAAGTCAAAAATCCTTTCGAAGCAATTTAAGCTTCCTCAGGAACGTCTGGAAATTCGTAGCCACAGCTGGGACATGCAATAGCTCCACAGGAGCGAGCCATCATACAACCAGCACATCCGGTGGCTTGGGCTTTTTCGAATTCTGAACCACACATGGCAAACTATCGTTGTCCCA
>JBHLSA010000177.1:0-4348 GCA_048882025.1 Candidatus Thorarchaeota archaeon
ATCCTCGCTATGTCACGAAAGAAAGCACAAGATCGTATTCACCCTATGGATCAACAACTCGTTACCGAACGGGCTGGGAAACGGTTGGCAGGCGGACATGCTCCTGAAAAGTATGAATATCGGATGGTTCGAAAAGATGGCAATGTCATTTGGGTGGAAATCTATGCCCATCGTATTGATTATGAAGGTGAACCCGCAATCCAATCGGCTTATGTAGATATAACCGAACGTAAATCAGCAGAATCGGCACTTCAAGAATCCGAGGAGAAATTCCGTGCCCTTGTTGAAGAACTTTCTGATTGGGTTTGGGAAATAGATCTTACTGGGAAGATTATTTACACCAATAATGCAGTTGAAGATATTATTGGATTTTCAGCAGGGCAAGTGCTAGGCCGAACTCCTTGTGATTTCTTACGAAAAGAGGATATTGGACGTGCACGACAAACCTTCATGGAATTAAAGGAACGAAAACGACCTATTCGAACTCTTGTCGTTCAGTTCACTCATCGGGATGGTTCTGACGTTATCCTCGAAGCTAAGGGTCGCCCAAATTTCAATTACGAGGGAGAACTTGTGGGCTTTCGTGGTTTTTGCCGTGACATCACCGATCGCCTTAAAATGCTGGAACAGCTACGCGCGTTAGATGAACGACTCTAAACTGAAGCTGGTTGCACTAGAAGTCTTAAATGTAACTTTCTCACAATTTCTCCAAGAGATGCATTACCATGATTGGAAACATCAGTACAACTGATGCTAACCAGTTGCTCCGTCGTGCGAGTGCAGCCAGTACCTATCTGTTATCCCAGCGGACCGCCCTCGAATCCAAACTCTTTCCTGTCACAGCTTACAACAGTGTTGCTTGTGCTCAGATCTATCGAGGCTATCAATACAAGATCTTCAAACAACTTGCTGATCATATTTCACCCGAAGAAATTGGTGCTCGCTGTCGAACACTAGCCTCCTATCCAAATATATTAGGAATGTGGGCGTTTATTGGGCTCTGGGGATTAGGTAGGATGCAAGATCTTTATGATGCTAAAGGTGCTGAAAATGAACTGCCTGAACGACGCCAAGAAGCCAAATTCCTGATTGATTTCTGGTACCGTATGGCTACGAGCTATTATAATAGTGACAAGCCTCTAGCAGCTGAAAACAATGACACAGCCTGTGTTTTGCCTGATAATATACTTGAAATGGTGAAACAAGAACTTCAACCCATTACTCCTGACCAACGCAGCAAACTCAAGCGTACAATAGCCCAACTTCATCTTGCTGAATTCCTCTCATATTGTGAATGCCGGGCAAGCATTCATGAAATGGGTCCCTATCCGTTCAGTAACGACGAAGTTCTAATCTTCCGTGAGTTCTCTCCTCTCTATGATGGATCGCGCCTGATATGGGAATGGCATGACACTGAAGCTAAATCCCCTATACCCAATATCTCAGTTGCTCTCATCCTAAAGGATATGGACGAGCTCGTCTTCACCGATTTTGCTACACTCTTTGCTAAACCCGAAGATTACTCTGAGCATATCCAACAATTTGCCTTCTTCACCCGGTATGATGACAAAATTGAAACCACACCCTTTTCCATTCTAAGTGACTTAGAGAAATTCGCCACCGATGTTCAAACTGAACTCTACCTTGAATTCGCTAAATGGGACGATGTCAAACGCCTTAAAGCTGGCTCTTCAGTCTTCCTAAAATGGTTCTATATCTTTACCGATATGGGTAACATAACAGATAATGTTCCTATGGGACTTGATGAGAACCTTGTAGGTGATTACATAGAACAAATGCTAGGCTCAATGGGACATCCTGCATGGGCACGGCTCTTCCGCAGTAAAGAAGAATGTAATAAAGATCCTTCTTTCTACGAACTTCTTGAATAAGAGGTATAACTATCATGTCCCATGAAGTCAATCCTATTGAAGAAGAATTCCACAATCCGACCTCATCACTTAATTGGAAAGAATCGTATTACTTTCAACTTTACGACCCTGATGTTAAGCTCTGTGCCCTCTTCTATATTTCCGCGTATCCTAATGTACCAAAACGGGATTATCTCGCTGCCTTTCTTGCAGATGGTGATGTAGACATTTATCTAAACACATTACCTTCATCAGGCAAACTCGATGGTCTCAATGATGGTAAGCTTCGATTTGAAATGATAGAACCCCTTGAACAATGGAAAATCCATTTCGATGATGGGAAACGCTTTGTCAATCTAGTTTTTTCAGGGAGATTCGATCCCTTTGCATATAATCCAAAACAAGCTTACCAAAAAGATGTTCTTGAACAAGAACATTACGAACAGGGATGTTTTGTTGAAGGTGTGATTCGCCTCATTGATGGCACCGAATACACAATTGACTGTTATGGTCATCGTGACCATTCCTGGGGGCTCCGAGACTATTCAGCTATCGACGAATGGAACTGGCTGGCAGCTCAATTTTCATGGTGCACCATCAACATCATCAAACTTCACATGGGTAGCAAACTCGAAACAGCAGGGTATTTATCAAGTCTGGTAGGCAACCAACGCTTGACCGATATTAGATTTGAAACTCAGTTCGAATCCGATGAGAAAACTCCCCAAGGGTTTATTGTGCTCTTCACGGATGAACACGGGAAAAAGTGGCAGCTAAACTCAACAAAACTTCAAACTATGGTCTATCCTCCACGACAATCTAAACGCGGTCGAGAAACAAAAATCTATGAAATCGTTTCCCAGTTCACCTTACGTGAAGATCCGGATGTTGGCTATGGAATTGCTGAATATCTCATAACCCAAAAAAATACTACATAACCGGAAGCCACTCTAATGCTCAATTTTAGTTACCTAATTCCCGAAGTTCTTGCTGGCTCTAGCATGCCCAGAAGTAGGAAAGACCTTGAAAGGCTAGTTGATGAAGGCATCAAAGTTTTAGTCACTGCGATGGAAGAATCCCTCAATGAAGACCTTGTTAGAAACATTGGACTCGAATACCATTACTTTCCTGTTCCTCCATACGGAACCCCCTCTCTTCAACAAATTCATGATTTTGTCTACCTTGTCAATCTGAACCGCAGAAAGAACCGTCCTGTAGTTGTGCATTGTTATATGGGTTGGGGGCGTACCGGAACATTACTAGCGGCGTATCTTATTAGTGAGGGAATGAGTACTGATGATGCCATCTTTCAAGTACGAGAAAAACGACCCGGGTCCATCGAGACACAAGGACAGGAACAAATCCTGCAAATCTATGAGCAGGCTCTTGCTATCCGTGGCTAGATCGGTTAATCTTTCTTCCAGAGTTCATCACCGATATACTGGCCGATACCGCTTGAATCTCTAGGACCAACTTTAACGGTCCATTTCGATGCTTCTTCTGTTTCTCCGCTAAGGCGAGCCGCCATGCCCGGGCTAATAAGGATACGATGTTTAACCTTGTTCTCCACACCGGATTCTTTGATAGCTTCCGCAATGACATCTGCAGTTAGTTTTCGTCCTGCTACAGCTGATTGGATGCTTAACCCCTCTGTGTCAACGACCACCAGATATGCATCAACCCCCGCTTGCTTGATATCACTTTCAACAGTAAAATAGGTTAGGGCAAAATTAGACGTGTACATAACTGGTGAATTTTCATTCGGACTACCAAACTCGCGGAGCCCTGCCTCGACGGCAACAGGTTTTACTGGATCCGTATAGATGTTGGTTCGGAGAAACGTAAGTGGCAGCTGAACCCACATATCTAGGCTGTGCATTACTAAGATGTCCGCATATCGGATGATCATTGAGGCCCCCGCTAGGGTTTCCTGCCACTTTGCCAGCTCTTCCGCTTCGCCCTCCTTATGGTCTCCCCAAACAGAGATTGGTGAGGCTAGAAGTGGGAAACCAACACTTTGATCTCTCTCACGAATGGCGGTTCGACGAAGCATACTGAAATCATCAACTGTTGCTCCTAAAGCTGCACCGAACTCGTTCCCTGGGTCAAGCACAACCTCAATTCCCATCTGATCTAAAGTCGATGCTAAGGATTTGAGTTCAGATAAGTCGCCTGGAGCATATGCAACCAATGGGCATTGATGTTTCAATGCAACATCTGCCATTTCCTGCCAGGTTTCACTGGTTGCTGCATAAAGAAGTGGGCGTCGTCCCTCTAATGCTTTCACACCAGCAGTCAATATCTGGGGGTTCAATGAACATAACATAATCGGCCAGTTGGTTAGTTCACCAAGACGTTTTGCCGCTTCTGCAAACTTTGTCGGTTCGTCAGACACGGAGCGTAAAGCAATCCCATCAAGTCTCAAATCCATCCCAATGTATACATACGTCCAGTCTTCAATGTCTTTTACCCGTGTC
>JBHLSA010000178.1:0-4347 GCA_048882025.1 Candidatus Thorarchaeota archaeon
CTCAAGATGAGTTGGTTGGTAAACATATTCGAATGATTTTTGCGCCTGAATGTGAGGAGAAAGTTGAATGGCTTATTCAGTCACTGAGGGAAAATGGCTCAATTACTGAAGAAAAGTTCATCATTCAACCTAAAAGTGGCGAACAGCGAATTGTATTGTTAAATGCAAATGCCATTCAGGACATTGAAGAGAGTTCTTCAACACTAATTTTAATTCAAAAGGATATCACTGACCAAAAGTTAATTGAACAAACATTAAAAGAAATTGAGGAAGCACTTGGAAAAGCAATTTATGAACGAACCATCATTTTGGATAGTATTTCAGATCATGTAGTTTATCAAGATCTTGAAAATAGAGTTATTTGGGCAAACCGTGCAGCGGCAGAGTCTGTTAGCCTTACAGCTAAAGAACTTACGGGCCGTTATTGCCATGAACTCTGGCACAAACAAGAAACACCTTGCATAGACTGTCCAGTAGTCAAAGCTAGAGAAACTGGTGAATTTCATGAGGATGAGATGAAAACACCAGATGGACGGATTTGGCTTGTTCGTGGTTATCCGATCCACGATGACAACAGAAACGTAATTGGATGTGTCGAAGTCACACGCGAAATTACCGAGCAAAAGCGTGTGGAGGAAGCATATCATCAGCTAGTTGACCAATCGTTCCAAGGGCTTCTCATTATTCAAAATGGTTTAGTGGCGTTTACGAACCCAGCTTTTCTTGAAATTACTGGGTACTCAGAAAAAGAAATAATGGATTTCGAACCATGGGAAATTTTTAACATAATCCATCCTGAAGACCGAGGTAAACCTTGGGAACAATTACAGAATATTATTCATGGCGAACCAATTTCTTCCAGTATAGAATTACGTGGAATACTAAAAGATGGAAGCATTCGGTGGATTGCTCTCTCTTTATCTATTATTGAATATCAAGGTCAACTTGCAACGCAAGCAACAATTATTGATATTCATGAACGGAAAATTGCAGAAGAGACTATTCGTATAGAAAGGGATCGAGCTCAACAATACTTAGATGTAGCTGGTGCTGCTTTTGTTGGAATAGATGCAGAACAACGTATCTTCCTTCTCAACCGGAAAGGATGTGAAATCTTTGGCTATTCTGAAGAGGAATTGATGGGACAAAATTACTTTGAGATTTGCATTCCCCAACGACTTCGTGCAGAAATGTGTCGTTTATTTGATTTAGCAATGGCTGGAAAATACCAATTGGCTGAATATCTAGAAAACCCGATTCTTACCAAAGATGGGATTGAACGAATTATCTCGTGGCATACTACAATTCTCAAAAATGAAGAGGATCAAATCACAGGAATACTTAGTTCAGGCGAGGATATTACAGAAAAGAAAAGTGCTGAAGCGGCTCTTAAAGCTTCAGAAGAAAAATTCCGTGCCCTTGTTGAAGACACAGCAGATTGGGTTTGGGAAGTTAATCGAGATGGCCAGTTTAAATATTCTAACAGTTCGGTTGAAGATATTCTGGGCTATACTGCAGGGCAAATCCTTGATCGTACATTATGGGAGTATATGGAACCTTCTGAAGCTGAAGAGAGTGAATCCTTTTTCAAGGAAAATGTTGAGAGTCAACGACCCTTCAAAAGTTTAGTCTATAAATTCATTCATCGTGACGGGCACATAATATTTGTAGAATTTAGTGGACGCCCCATAATCGATGATAATGGGATTGTATTAGGATATCGCGGAGTATGCAGAGATATTACTCAGCGAATCCAAGCTGAAGGCACATTACGCGAATCAGAAGCTAGATATCGTGCCTTAGTGGAAACCTCACCTGACGCTATCACGCTTTCTGATCCTGAAGGTAACATCATTCTTGTTAACGATCGAACTGTAAGATTGCTTGGTTATAATTCTCAAGAAGAGTTAATTGGACTGAATTGTTTCGATTTTATGGTTCCTGAAGAACGTAACCGTGCAATTCAAGATTCACAAGGGATTTCGGAGCATAAAGCAGCCACACCACAGCAATATATTCTTACCAGAAAAGATAATTCAACTTTTCCGTCTGAAATTAGTACCTCCCTTCTAACAAATTCAAATGGAATTCCTATTGGTTTCATTTTTGTAATAAGAGACATAAGTCAACGAAAAAAAGCTGAACAGGAACTTGAAGAAGCTAAAGCTCAGGCAGAATTCTTCACAGACTTGATGGCCCATGATTTGAGTAACATTAATCAAGCAATTTTATCTGCTTTAGAGTTACAGCTCCTTGACACGGATATTTCTGAAAGGCGCCGGCAACAGGTTTCCTTAGCGCTTGACCAGGTTGAACGGAGTTCCGCGTTAATTGGACGAGTTAAAAAATTCTCTCGAATTGGGGGAGTTCAGCCTCTACAGGAGATTCGCGATATTGAACCGGATTTTCAAGCGGCTCTAAGTACTGTAAGACAAGCCTTTCCAGAAAAGTCTATTCGTGTTGATACTAATATTCATCCTGGAAAATTTAAAGTCTTGGCAGATGATTTGCTGGTTGACTTGTTCTTTAATCTCCTTCACAATGCTGTGAAATTTAATCGCACTGAGAAGGTCAAAATCAACTTACATGTACAACGCGCCGAAAACCGTCGATTCCTTCGCATCGAACTTGAAGATTACGGGCCAGGAATTCCTGATGATTTGAAGGCCAGAATCTTTGCCCGGTATACCCGACGTATTGGTGAAAAGGCACAAGGTTCAGGAATTGGTCTCACCCTTGTACAACGAATTATTGGACGTTACGGGGGAAGAATTTGGGTAGAAGATCGAGTGAAAGATGACCACTCTAAAGGTGCAAAATTTATTTTCCTACTTCCGGTTTGGAGTTAACATTTGCGGATTTGAGTTAAATTCGAAATTCATGCTAAAGAGTGGATAAGCCTAATAAGTGCTAGTTGTAAGGCTTGATTATCGGTTTTGAATGCGTCGTGCTGCAAACCAACAAATCAAGGTGAACGCAAATAGAAAAACACCAGCAAGGACTAAGGCCTCACCAACCAAGGGTAAACCAACAAGAAAAGTAATACCACCAATAACTAGGACTGTGAAACCAATGAGGACAGATAATGATACAATGAATCGTATTGATCGAACAAAAGACGTGGATGATGTATCAGAAGACATGGAAAGACCAACTCCGAGAGCTCTAGTCTTGTATTTGTGTATTGCGATTATTGTAACCTTTTTAGTCTATTTTCTTCCAGAACCCTTCTTTCTCGCAATTCCTACAGCCTATGCATCTTCTGTATTATTAACATGGATTGGAGTACCATCCATTATCTTGATTGATTGGATTAATCAAGCTGTCTTCGTTGCAGTTATTAGCTTTCAGCAGTTTCATATTGTTCGTGAATGCACGGGAATACAGGTAATTGCAGTCTTTATTGGTTTGATCCTACCACTTCCCCGCGGAACCTGGTTTCGTAAGTTTTTAGCCATTGGAGTAGTTATTATTATGCTCTTTGTAGCTAATGTTCTTCGTGTGGTTTACGAGATTTGGCTCGTTTTCTGGGGAATCTTACCTTGGGAACTTGCTCACTACCCCATGAGCTTTGTACTTGGTGTTGTTGGAGTTTTTATACTCTGCATCGTAGCCATTATTCTTGTTCCAGGCTTTATTGAAACCTTTGAGGATATGATTTATTATCTATTTCCACCAAAACAAAAAGAATCATTACAATCAAATGAAGATTCTCTGAATGAGTCTTATGTAGTTATAAAGAAAAAGAACATCAATGAGGTTTTTTCTCAAGCGTGAATATTACACTATTTTCGAATTTTTCACAGCCATTCAAGTGCATTTTTTTCATCATATAACATCCAACGAGTATCTGCTTGTATTCCTCGAAGGTGCGCTAATCGAAGTCTATGTTGAATTGAATTATCCACTTCTTCATCATCTATTTCAATAACACCATCAACTGAGAAGCAAAGCGTAGTTACAATTTCATTTGTGTGAACTCCAGATTCTAATAAATAGAGTCCAGTGACACCCTGATCTTTCACTCGGGCACATAGTACCTGCAGGAATTTAATAACTGAAAGTGGTGCGGAATAAGTCATTAGAGTGGTGAGATTATCAACGCACAAATGACCGTATTCTATACCTGCAATGGTTTGTAAAAGAACGAGGTTTATGGTATTTAGGTCATAGAGATTTTGAAAGGTGTAGGGTTCCTTGGATACTTGAGCAGTTACACAAGATATCCCATCAACCACTCGGAGTTTGCTAATCTGATTCTTCTGAGCAAACAAAGCAATGGTTTCACGTATTTGTACAGGTGACCACAAGGTTGTGGCATAGACGCCTGGCTCGCCAGCCGTTAAC
>JBHLSA010000179.1:0-4346 GCA_048882025.1 Candidatus Thorarchaeota archaeon
AAAGATTGTTCTGACTTTTTCGCTCACCTCTTGTTCATTTGCAATTTCAGCTTTAGCAATATTTGTGCCTTCACAAAGAACGATTTCCGGAGCACCAGCTTGTTGTACTGCATCGATAAAGTCCTGAGTCAATTTTGGACGAGTACCATGTCGCCGAAAATCACCAGTATAAACGATAGTGGCATCTGAACAATGGAGAATAAATCCGTATGCCGCAGGAATACTGTGATCTACATGAATTGGGACAACCTCAACGCCACCAATTTTGAATCGGTGACCCGTTCGGAAGGTTTGTATTTGGAGGTTTTCAATATTGGTATCAAAGCTTTTACGCATACCTTCTAATCGGGCTTCAAAGACACGCCGTGTACACTCACCCATAAAGATGGGAATATGCCTATTTAGCAAAGGTACGTAACCGCAATGATCAGTGTGTGCATGCGAAAGAAGAACCGCATCGATATCAGGCACTGATTGCTCAGTGCTAGCAGGCAGGTGATAGAGATGTGGGATATCTGGTGTGGCTCCGACTTGAATAAGTTCTTCTAGGGATTTGGGCGATACCGGAAAATCATAATATTCGCGCATCGTTTCGAATGATTTTCCAAAGTCTAAGAAGAATTTTACATCATGCCCTTTATCTTCTATGAGGATTTTGTTGGCTCCGATTTCACCAGCGCCACCATATATTGTGATGGTTACCGACATGCTACATAGACCCTCGTCAATTCATTTTGAGTGTTTGAGTCGTCGCACTTTGGGAACAAAGCTATTGAGGATACCGTGCGAGAGACTTCCACAGCCCAGAATGTCTTCCTTGTGGAAAACAATCACATACCCCTTTTGTTTGTCTTCATAATTAATCGATTCCCCTCTTAACCAGGCATTAGCTTGTTCTAAGTTTAATTTTATAATTTGCTTGGAAGCATAACGGCCAAGTAGCTGGGCGCCATCCATGGATAGTCTGATGGCATTGGGTGAGTATTCACCCACATAAAGCCCTGTTGTACCTGTGAAGGGTACGTCAGAAAGATGGGTAAATGTTTCATTGTTGATGAGTCTGATTCTTTTGCGTCCAGACCGAAGTAATCGGTACTTTGGTAGATTGGATATGCCATATTGAGTCTTGAGTAGGTTCCAAGCGTGAGATTCCCATTCAGGGTCGACGATGAGTGTTGAGGTTCTAGGTTTTGGCATCAGGATTCCTTCCTAAGGAGAGCAATAAAGAAGCCATCTGTATTATTATCGTGGGGATAAACGCGTAGGCATTTTTGAATAGCCGAATTGTAATGTTTTTTACTCCATTGAGTTATTCCTGAGTGGCTCTTTATTTCTGGGATAGAGGGTTGTATAATTTCTGCCTGAGGATTGTGTGAAATGAGATGATGAATTACAGCTTCATTTTCTTCAGGGTGGAGACTGCAAGTGGAATATACTAAAAGACCTTCAGGTTTGAGTAATCGAAAGCCAGAAGTTAATAGTCCCTTCTGGAGCGTTTGAAGTCCTTTGATTCTTTGGGGGTCGGGAGTATGGTATCGTTGAGGTTTACTCCGAAGGTGTCCAGATGCAGTACAGGGTGCGTCAATTAGCACTCGATCAAATTGGAGTGGTATGCGGGTGGAGAGGTGGCGCCCGTCTTCGCATAAAACGATGGTATTGATGATGCCACAGGTCTGGATGTTATGTCCTAGACCTGTGAGTCGTCGAAAGGATCGATCATTAGCAATGATTGTTCCTTGATTCTCCATCATTTGTGCTAATTGTGTTGTTTTTGAACCAGGGGCGGCACAAAGATCTAAAACTAGGTGGTTAGGTTGTGGATTTAAGGCAATGGGAGGAAGCATGCTGCCGCCTTCTTGAATATAGAAATAACCAAGCGAGTATTCAGGAGTAAATGGGAGTTGTGCTTGATTTCCGGAGATACGAAAGCCTGCTTTATACCAAGGAAGTGGGCTCGCGGAGATATCCCAATTGTGCAACCGCGCTAAGCCAGTCTGTAATGTGGTTTTCAGGGTGTTAATTCGGACAAAATGTTCTCGGGGTTGACGAATGCTCCTGATAAAAATCTCATATTCATCACCAAGAAGAGAGCGAAACCGTTGTTCAAAAGTGGAGGGGACAACAATATCCCGTATCATAACCATTTGCGCATCCTTATATTAGCGAATCATGAAATTTGGTGCCTAGTTGCAGAAGGGACCGAGTTATTGTTCATCGTTTGTCACCAACGGCACAGTAGTGTCCATCGGATTCGGCTGTTTGACAGAAATGGGTTGATATAACTCGCAAATAATCACCGGTTGTTAAGCCCTTACTAATAGAAGATTTTTTGAATTGTATTTTTGGTGCTCTTGGGAGAGATTTTGTTTTGAGATGAGTTGTGGCTCCGTCTTGACCGAACCCACTTTCCTCGCAGCTCCTATACGGAGGCCTCGGTGGATTTAAGATAGCCAGGAAGACGGAGCCACCCTAGATTAGCATCTGCGGTTCAAAAAAGCTCCTTATTCGTTACAACTGAAATGTTTTTGTAACAATGAGTAGCAAAAGCATGTCAGTTCGAGGGACAAAACAATGGTTAGTCTTCGATCCTATGAAAAGGTCCGGAAAGCCTTAGAGAAAATTGGGTTGCCCGGACAAGATGCTTATGATTTGCCAACGAGTAACAAGCGGTTTCCGGATGGTGCTGGTTATCGAATGGAGATTTCTGGTGTGGAACGCCCCCAAGTGTTGGAGGCGCTCATTGATGAATCAGAGAAGCGTGATGTGCCCATTCATCGATTAATCAGCGTCGTTATGGGTGCCACGTTGCTTGATGACAAAGAATTGAAACAATTTGCCCAGATGGCACATGATGCCAAGATGGAGGTCATTCTAACACCGGGACCCCGAGTTAGCTGGGATATTGGTCGACAAATTGCCACTCCAGATGGAGTTCTCTCAGGTATGCGGTTCCGAGGTGCGGATAAATTAGTTGAAGTCATTACTGATATCAAACGCGGTATTGAGTTGGGATTTCGAGGTTTCTTAGTTATTGACGAGGGCCTTTTATGGGCTCTTAATAAACTCAAAGAAATTGGGGAAATCCCCAAAGACATTACATTTAAAGTCAGTATCTTTGCAGGGCATGCTTCGCCAGCAGGTGGAAAACTCCTTGAAGAACTTGGTGCGGGAAGTTTCAACCCTGTAGCAGATATGTCGGTAACACAGCTGGCGGCAATTCGACAAGCCACAGACCTACCCATTGACATTCATATTATGTTAATGCCCAGTTTTGGTGGTTTCAATCGGTTTTATGATGCGCCAGAAATCACTCGGTGTGTTCAACCGGTGTACTATAAATTTGAGCCTGGACCAAGTATGGCTCTGTACACGCCCTGGTCCTCAATTGATGGTCTGAAGTGACGATAATAATGCTATTTAGCTCGTGAAAAGGTTAAATGGGCAGAGATTGTCCGAAACATCATTCAAGACAACTACCCCGAAGCCAAACTATCAAAATTAGGTGCAAAGGATTTAGCAATTCCTCAACCCTGAGGATCAATGTGAAGGAGGAAAAGTGTGTGGGATTTGAACCAGGCGGCGTGAATCCTGCATTGATTACGCCATTTACAAAAGAAGGAGCAAGCGTTGATGAAGCAGCATTCCGTCGCTTAATTCGCTACTGTATTGATGACCTTAAGGTATCAGGCCTTGTTCCAGCAGGAACTACTGGCGAATTTACCAGCCTTACGAATGAGGAACATAAGCAGGTTGTAAAGATTGCAGTGGAAGAAGCAGCGGGGAAAGTGCCTGTAATTGCAGGTGCAGGTGCTAGTAGCACAAAGGCAACTATTGAACTCGTGACGTTTGCAGAGAAGGTCGGAGCTGATGCGGCTCTTGTTGTGACACCCTACTATATGCGCCCATCTCTTCGTGGGTTATACGAACATTACCGCCTTGTTGCCGAGGTAGGTTTACCTATCCTTTTGTATAACATTCCGCAGTGTACTGGGCTTGATATGCCCTGGCAGATTGTGGAAGATTTAGCAGATTTGGACAACATTGTTGGGTTGAAAGATTCAAGTGGACAACTCAAACTCATTCTTGCGGTTTTAGAAAAGGTTGGCTCGAAAATAAGGGTACTTTGTGGGCATGATGAAGTAGTATTTCCAGCCCTAGCCTCTGGTTGTGCTGGCTGTATACTAGCGAGCGCACAGTTGATTGGTGACATTTGGGTTGACATGCTCAAGAAAGTTCAATCCGGAAAGTTTGCTGAGGCTATAGCTTTACAATTAAAAGTACAAAAGCTCACACGACTGATTGTAAGTTCTGGAGCAGTTGGGGTAAAAGCAGGATTGAAAATGATG
>JBHLSA010000180.1:0-4287 GCA_048882025.1 Candidatus Thorarchaeota archaeon
GGTCTACCCAACTGGAATCAGGGATGATGGGAAAGGGACCTTCCTGCGCTGTGACTTCTGCTGGAAACAAAGAGGGAACGATTGACAACATGCTTCCTATCAGCAACAATGGAAGTATTCTAGAAGTGATAGTCCATTTCAATTCCATGTTGACCTCTCATTTTGACATCATAGTAAAAATATGTGTGTCGTAATTTTTTGTCACTATTTATGGTGAAGCTACAGTAAATCTTGTTCTGATTAAGATAATGAATTTTGATTAAAGCTCCCTCTATGGCCAGGTCACCGAATTAGTTAACCTTTGAAAATATTGTTTAGAAGAAATCATTTGTAAAACAACTAACTACCATCCAGATTAAATTGATCTCTACAGCTAGTACAATTGATTAGTTGGAATTTAACTTTACAAATTATTACTGTACGACGTAACGAATCAATTGCTCACTGCTGGTAATATGTGGCAATCGTTTCTTATCACGTACAAACCACGGAGTTCGACCAAAACGCTTAAGCCTGAAATACAAGTTGTCCCATTTCCTGGTACTTAGATCGATGACTCTAATTTCATTTCCAGTTTTCTTCGCTACATCTTCAGCAATCTGGATTGCCTTCCAATCTTCATCAGAGAAGAATTTCTCCCAAGTGCTTGCAGATTTATTCTTTAGTGCTTCGACATCTTTCCGAATACAGGCGCAAGTAAATTTTCCAGATACTTGAGGTCCACGCCGAGTGGATGCTTCAACAGATCGGACATATAAAACCAAAGTTCTATTGAACAATTCCATCTAGAGTACCCCTCAATTTGGTTTGAAGAAATAAAAAAATAAAAGCCATCTTGTTCCGGCAATTTTTGATATAAATTCCTAATATCGAATAATTGAAATAATATAACTAAGAATCGGATTGATTATGTCTGAAGCAAAAAATGGTGACACAGTACGTGTTCATTACGTCGGAAAATTTCCTGGTGGGAAAGTCTTTGATACATCGTTAGAAAAAGAGGCAATCCGCGCTGGTATCTATAATAGAGGTCGAGATTACAAACCCCTAAAAGTCACCTTAGGGGCAGGACAGGTAATCAAAGGATTCAATGATGCCATTGTAGGTCTAAAGCCTGGAGAAGAAAAAACAGTAACCTTACCACCTGAACAAGCGTATGGCAAAAAAGGAAGCCACCCAATGGCAGGGAAGACCCTACAATTTCGCATCATTTTAGTGGATATCCTCGACGAAGGCTAGCCATTCAATAGTTTGGAATGGGTACGTTTAAATAGAGCTTTCCGTGACCGTGCAGTTCATACGGGGGCACCAAATCAAAATGTATCAACCACAAGTTCATCCCATTGTCAAGTTTTCACGTTATATTCTCTGTATTGGTTTTATGGTGGCATTCATGGCATATCTGGTACCTTTGTATGCCATCTACATCATCATTGCTGGAACAGGACTATTTCTGTTCGGGTTTATCCTCCAAATTTACCTGTATCGAACCATGTCAAAATATCGAGTAAAAACCAGCTTAGGTATCGATTTTCTCTTTCCTGAAATCGATAATTGGCTAGTTGCTGTCGACTTTATTGATATGCCTGAAGAACCTATCCCTACTGAGGCAGAACTCAATGAATTAGAGATCCAGGAACTAGTGGTTACGATTCGTGATCGAAAACGCAAACGCAATGAAGCAGCAAACCAGCTGGCTGTAGGCGGCCCCAAAATCATTCACTACATTTTACCACTTTTCAAAGAAGAGCACCCTGAAACTCGCGCAAAAGTTGCCGCAATTTTACGGCACCTTGGAAAACGAGCTACAGAAGCCATCCCCACGCTCATTGACCATATTGATGATAGCGACCCACAGGTTCAGGGTCAAGTCATTTGTGCCTTAGCGCGTATTGGCCCACAAGCTATTGATGCATTACCTAAACTTGTGGCACAATTAAGTAGTGATAATCCCGATGTCAGGACTTGTTCAGTGATTGCAATCGGTCGAATTAATCAAGATACTAAGCTCGCTTCTGGGCTACTTAAGAAAGTCATTCGTCTTCTTGATGATCCAATTCTTGGTGTTCGTACAGCAACTATCATTGCCTTGGAAGATTTACACGAAAAACAGCCCAACGCCATTGAATTGTTACACAATGGCCTTCATGATACAAATGCTATTCTAGCGCTTCAAGCAACAGAAAAGCTGGGGCAATATGGTAAAAATGCAGAAAAAGCTATTCCAGACCTGATTGAAGCTCTAAAGAGTCAGCACCCCATAATCCAAATCAAGATTGCTCATGCACTTTATCGAATTGGGTATGATCCACTTGCTCTCCTTCGTCCAGTTCTTACAGCAGCACGAGGGGGCGAAATTTATGTTAAACTGGAAGCCTTGGAAATTCTCGAGGCAATGGGGGGTAGTGCAGAACCTGCGGCTCAAGCATATGTACGCATGTTAGGTGACAAGAACACCCTCACAAGAGTTGCTGCTGTTCGTGGAATCGCATTCTTGGGTGAAAAAGCACGTCCTCTTGCACCCCAACTGCGACGTGCACTCGAGGATCCTGCGAAAGCCGTGCGTCATCATGCGGAAAAAACACTCAAAGCACTTAAGGAACCCCTAGAAGAACCAGAGTTAGTAACAGAAGATACAGGTTGAGAAACTTTACTTAGGATTGGAATCATTATTCACCTGTTCATCTAATCTCAGACAAAATAATAGCGTTATTAACTACCCTTGTTTCTAAATTGGAATAGCAGTTGCAGATTCTTCATAAACCAATCATTGCCTCCTGGCGTTTCTAAGATCATTGGGTGATGTTCAAATCGTGGATCATTAACGAGCTTTTCAAAAAATGGTGCACCTATATACCCATAGCCAATGTTTTCGTGTCGGTCACGGTGACTTCCTAAATCGGCTTTCGAATCATTGATGTGAAACGCCTTAAGGTGGTGTAACCCAATAATTCGATCAAAATCATCCATAACTTTGTTAAATCCTTCTGGTGTGCAAATGTCATATCCCGCGGCGAATGCGTGAGCCGTATCAAAACAAAATTTTACACGGTCTAAAGACCCTGTTTGGTCTCGAATTTCTGCGAGCTGTTCAAAACTGCTTCCCAATAATGAGCCGGCACCATCGGTATTCTCCAGAAGCACAGAAACCGAATTCTCTTCAGTTTTTGCAAGTAAGCGTTGGAGGCTGTTAACTAAGCGATTGATTCCCTTCTTTTCCGTTGACTCTCTATAAGATCCAGGATGAAACACCAGATAGGAAATACCAAGAGCTTCGCAACGATGCAACTCATCTAGAAAAGCTGTTTCGGATCTTTTTCGCAGATTCCTATCTGCACTTGCAAGGTTAATTAAATAGATGCTGTGAGTCATCACCTCTTGAATTTGATATTCAAGAATTTTTCGCCGAAACTCTTGCACTTGATCCTCAGTAATTGCTTTTGATTTCCATTGCCGTTGATTACGTGTAAAAATTTGGATAGCTTCGCAGCCTAACTCATGCCCACGTAATGGTGCATTCTGAACACCGCCTTCAATTGAAACATGACACCCTAATAATCCCAATGCCACGTTCACCCTTCGACAACTTTGGTAACACCTTAGATGTAATACTTTTAAACCTAATAAAAACTGATTCAGAGGAACCCTTTTCAATATCTTATAGCGCTGTATGGCGCTAACGCGATAGAGTGAATCAATAGAAGAAGGTACAAACGGTGACAAGTTGGGTTGGTCGATTCTTTGGGCTTGAAGAAGAATCTGATCGCGTCCGTCATCTAGCCAAAGTTGCAGCCCTTTTCATGCCCTTAGCCGCGTTCGCATTCATGATGTCTACGACATTCTACTCCTTCTACGTAGCAATTACCCTCGTTGGCACCCTTCCACAAAATCTACCTCTTGGTTTTGCCTTGGTCGGAATTCTAGCCTCCATATCAATGGGAGTCCAATTGGTACTCGATTACCCTACAGGAGGTATAGGCGATTGGATTGGACAACGGTGGGTCCTACTAGTTGCGTTTGCTGGCTATACCTTAACATTCACGTTAACAGCAATTTCTCCATGGTTCCCCTCGTTCTGGTTCTTTATTATAATCTATGTGATTCAAGCCATAGCTTCCGCTTTTCAATCAGGTGCAATTGCTGCATGGTTTGATAACAATTACCGTGCCGCTGCTCAAGATCCAGAACGTAAAGCCTATAGCGTCGCCCAAGGGCGAATGGGTATGCTTTTCCAAATATCATCCACTGCAGTCCTCATTCCGGGAGCTATCTTGGCTACACTCTTCA
>JBHLSA010000181.1:0-4286 GCA_048882025.1 Candidatus Thorarchaeota archaeon
GCTAGCTCCCAAAAGATCTGCCAGCTATCAAATCGTGGAACAAACACGGTAATATCCATCTGATATAGTGCAAAAAGATTGGATGCAAGGTAACAAAAATAATGCCAAAAATCGCAAAAAAGTGATGGATTTTCAGAAAGGACTTACCGAAGGCTTGAGTAATTTCCTTGAGAAAGGGAGTCATTATTGTAGCGATGGCCAGCGCAGCAAATCCATACAGGGCACATAGTCGGACAATGAAGTATAGTGGCTCTACATAAGAGGTGAAGAGGGCCAGAATGGAAACCAGAACAAAGATGGCAATGAAGGTGAGTAGAAGGATCCAGCCTTCTCGTCTCATCGTCATATGTTTAACCTCTTAGATACTTGGGCATTACTTACTATAAAGCTTGAACGTCTCTGTTGCTTATGCAGTGAAACCCGTCTTAGGGGATTGAAAGGAATCCTGGCGGATGATGAAAAACGAACTTCCTAGTTCAGAAGCAAGTCTCCCGACTTGCCTTGGACTAGGATTTCTGAACGGTTGAGGATACGTGAATTTATCTATCCAGTCCTCCTGCATTTCATTAGACACCATCTTCCTTATGGTGATTTAACAAAAAAGTGGAGTTATGAACGAATGTCAAATGAAACCGCTGGAACGTTAGCACTAATCGGGGGAATCCTTAACCTGATTGGTGGGATTATTCTAATCCTCGCCTTTGTAGCGTTAGCCATCTTTATTCCCATTTTTGCGTTTCCCTTCATGACCCCTGTATTTGGAGTACTCCTCATTACGATTGGCGCGATTGCCTTGATCTTCGGAGTGTTTCCAATTACTTGGCATAGCGATTCCCAAAACCACCGAGTTGGTCTTATTCTGATTGGTGCCTTGACCATTTCATCTATTGGCGGTATACTCATTCTCATCGCAGGTGTCATTGCAACCGAAGAAGCAGTCTAATCCTCACAGAGGATTTGAGAAGATCCTGACATGCTTCTTTCCCCTTTTTTTCTTTCACAATTTCCGTTCTATCTTCTTTTGGCTTCCTTTTTCCTGGAAAGAAATGTTTATGATGTATGGAATGTGATAGGTTTTCTGAGGGGTAGGTCTTGATAGTAGTGTTTTCACCCTGGCTTCTGATGATTCCACTTTACTTCGGAATAAGTCTAGCCTGTGTAGCTTATGTACACCGTAAGGATGGAATGGAATGCAGTAATGTAGTGTATGTGCTAGGATTGGTCGTTGCCCAGGGCATTCTAGCAGTGATTCTATATTTCGCATATGGAATCGTGTTGGGTGTGTTTGGGCTCTTGCCCTCTGGTGGTGGTGAAATCGCCAGCGATTCTCTATACGTCGTATTGGGTTCAATAACTTCGATTTGGTCGCTATTGATAGTAAATTTTGGCTACCTGATTCGAAGTCGAGGGGTACACTACGCATGAGAAAAACGGAATCCAATCTCAATGGCTAATAGGTGCCATCCTCAGCGGCTTGTACCGTTCTTGGGCATGATTAACGGAGCCGCTGCAAGGGCTAATGGTAATCCTGCAAGAAGGACCAGAGTAGTCAGTGCAAGTACTTTTCGCCACTCAGTAAGTTTCCGGGGAATTACCACGCGCTTACCTTCATCTAGTGGTGGTGCAGGGGTAAAGGCAATTCTGGCTTCTTCAAGTATTGTTTCAATTTCCGCTTGGGCTGGCTGACAGGAATTGGGTCCAAGGTGTTCAAAGTACTCTCGTGAGATTTCGATTTCCGCTTCAAGTGTTCCGTCCTTGAAACCCCGTATATGCATTTCTAAAGGCTTATCCAGCTGTTTTATAAGACCAAACACTTGGTTCCGTTTATACAGCTGCAATGCACCTGGATTATAGAACCCTCGCTGTTTAAGCACCTGTTCAAGATATGGTAACAGCGCAGGAGCAATCTGTGTCATAGTTCCTTTCTCCATCCGGATTAGCAAAATTTCTGTCTTTAAACTTTCACAATTAGGGGTGAGAATGCCTTTTCGACTGCAATACAGGCAATACGGCTTTTCATCGCGTAACTTGTCGCTACTGAAGGAGTTTACGTAAGCGAAGTTCATCACGAATCGGGATCTTGGCAATGCCTAGTTGTAGGCTTCCAAGTTTCTGGGCAATAACGTTGGGAATGACTTCGAAGAGTTGAAATCCGTTCTGTTGGTAAAATGCAAGTGCAGGTAAATTGTCATTGGATGTGACAACCAATAGCTGCTGCTTCTGTTGCTGTCTGGCATAATCTTCGACTTCTTTTAAGAAGGCTTTACCAATTCCGCATCCTTGATACTGTGGTAAAATACCCACAGCCACAATGAGCACAGCGTGTTGGTTGAATGGTGTAAATGCAATGAATCCAACGACCTTCTCCTCTATTTCAGCCACGATGGCTGGATAATCGGTAACCCGAAAGGTTCGGTCAAAAATGCGCTGATCAGGCTCTCCCCAAAACCGCTCTACTAAATTCTCAATTACTCCGATATCCTCACAATGCGCTTGATGTAGTGAAAAACTACACTTAGTGGGCTTTAGACAATGGGGACAGATTACGCGAATTCGAGAATCATTTCCACAAATCGGCCGTTCACATTGCGAACACACAAATTCACTCGTGTTCTCACATAGATGACACCCTTGATAATCCGGAGACATGATAACGCACATCCAGCCACTTATTCGAATATCTCATAAGAGGGTTTTTCTTTACGTGCTGACAAGGTATATCTGAGGGAAGCATTATCACACCAAAAAAATCGAGCCCAGAAAGCTCCAGAAAAGAGGGCTCATGGAGTGCTTGGCTCAAAGCCCGAAAGAAAACTCTAACGCCACAAGATGATTATGGTGCCACTTCTACCTTTCACCCATATACTCATGAAAGGCAAGGCTTTGCCGGACTACCCAGCGCCTATAACCCTGGCATTCTACCCAAATCGAGAACGCAACCAAAAAGATACAAACTCAAACGCGACTAGATGTGGGCAGAAAAAAACTTCAGTTACCTTACCTTGAAACTAATACTAAGAACCATAGTCCAAGTTATTTTTATTTTTCTTGATTTAATGGCCGTGGATTCCAACGTTTACTCTTCTGAACAACAAAAAGAATACTGATTGTAATCACCACAGTAGCGATTACATCAATGGTCACCCAAGATAGCAAAGTCAGTACCCGATTTTGGCTCGCTATGTTCACTTGAACAATATTACTCCAATTACTCATGACCCATAAATTATCAATACCACATATCCGATAATAACCGATGCCTGAAGAAAGATTGGCCTTAAACCATTGATGCCCTTCTATATCAAAGCTAGAATTAATGAAGGAAAAATTTGCATATGGCGACAGTTGAAGATGATAATGGTCGATTATGCCATCCTGGTCAAGGCTAGGCATCCAAACGAGCATTGCTGAAGATGGATTGAATAGATTTAAGCTAAAAAGAAGGGGTGGTGTGGGTCGGAAGGAAGGCTTTAAACAAAAGGCAAAACACGCCATTTTTCTTGCATCCCACCCTAATCCCATCAAGGAGCCATCAGAACACACCACCATCTCATGCAGATAAATCTGATAATGCGGCAGCCTAATCTGAATTTTCATGACTACCTCGCCCGCTTCATTGAATTCCGAACCATAAATCTCTGTAAGATATTCACCAGATTCGTATACTTCTTTTTTACCAATTAGGATGGACGACCCGGATAGAGATTTTAACAAAAATGCTTCAATAACATTATAACCTAAGTCATAGGCGCGATGCCATAAAAGGTGACCAGTTGCATTAAATCGATTCACCCAGTACCCCTCAATCCAATACCAAAAGTGTTCTATTTCGAGCATTAAGAATCCACCATCATTGCAAGGGACAACACGCAAACAAACCTCTCCTTCATAGAACTGATCCCATACCAGAGAACCATTCACATCAATACACATCGAAAAGAACCCTTTATGATATTGTTCTTCCCAGGTTTCCCAATTTCCAACCACCAGAATCTGGTCTGCTCCGTTTTCGAAGACTGTTGTTGGGTTCTCAGCTTGTTCCTCAATTGGAATGGTCCGATTCCAAAGAAGCTCACCTGCAGTTGTAAACGATGCTATCCACACATCGAAGGCATCCATGTCCGAACCAGTTGGTCGAATCTGACCAACTGCGAGGATGGTTTCATCCCCGCCAATTCGACGCCGGCCGACGATGGCGTTTACCTGGTCTCGCAACCAACGGTACAGCATAACTCAGTGGTCGGCCAACCGGGCACTTACGGCAAGGGTTTCAAGATCCTGCTCGA